>CAMWGZ010000029.1 GCA_947173915.1 uncultured Alistipes sp. | reverse complement strand
AAAGAGCCGTATTCGGACGCAATATCTTTACCACGAAGGACCTTACCTTCGCTCCGAACGAGCAGCTCCCCACGCCGCCCAACTACCGGCTCGGCCCGGGCGACGAGGTCATCATCGACATTTGGGGGGCCAACCAGGCTTCGATCCGCCAGACCATCTCCCCCGAAGGCACCATCAACATTCCGGACCTCGGCATGATCAGTCTGAACGGCATGACGGTCAAGGAGGCCGATGCCTACATGCGCCGCATGCTGGGCCGGATCTACTCGCTCGACGGTTCGGATGCCAAATCGGAGATCAAGCTCACGCTGGGCAATATCCGGAGCATCCAGGTCAATCTGATGGGCGAAGTGGCCGTTCCGGGCACCTACTACCTCTCCTCCCTGTCGAACATATTCCATGCCCTCTATCGCGCCGGCGGCGTGAGCGACCTGGGTTCGCTGCGCGATATCCAGCTGATCCGCAACGGCCGGAAGATCGCCTCGCTCGACGTGTACGAGTTCATCCTCAAGGGAAAGTCGCCCGACGACATGCTGCTTCAGGAGGGCGACATAGTGATCGTCCCCGCCTATGAGATCCTGGTCGATATCTCGGGCAACGTGAAACGCCCGATGATGTACGAAATGAAGGAGGGGGAGACCGTCGGGAAGCTGCTCGACTACGCGAGCGGATTTTCGGGCGATGCCTACCGGAACAGCCTGCGCATGATCCGCCGCAACGGCCGCGAATATCAGGTCCACACAATCGAGGAGCGCGATTACGCCTCCTTCCCGCTTCGGGACGGCGACGCAATCGATGTCGGTGCGATGCTCGACCGCTTCGAAAACAAGATCGAGATCAAGGGTGCGGTATATCGCCCCGGAATCTATGAACTCGGCAGCGAAATCGCGACCGTCGGCCAGCTGATCGCCAAGGCCGAGGGCATCAAGGGCGATGCCTTTACCAACCGCGCGCTCCTGCAGCGGGAAAAAGAGGATCTGACCCTGGAGGTGCTCCCGATCGACATTGCGGCGATCATGGAGGGTGCGGCCGCCGACATTCCGCTGCGGAAGAACGACGTGCTGTTCGTGGCGAGCATCCACGACCTGCAAGATATCGGGCAGATAACGGTATTCGGCGAGGTCGCACGTCCCGGAGAGTTCATCTTCGCGGAGAACACCACGCTGGAAGACATCATCATGCAGGCGGGAGGATTGCTGGAGTCGGCCTCTGTCGTCAAGGTCGATGTGAGCCGCCGCATCAAGGATCCGGCCGCCACCCAACTGACCGGCACGCTCTCCGAGACCTTTACCTTCTCGCTCAAGGATGGCTTCGTCATCGACGGCAAGCCGAACTTCATCCTCGAACCCTACGACCAGATCTTCGTACGGCGCAGCCCCGCCTACAATCCCCAGAAGAACGTCTCGATTACCGGCGAGGTAACCTTCCCGGGTCCCTACGTCCTGACCAGCAAGAACGAGAAGCTCTCCGACCTGGTGGCCAAAGCGGGCGGCACCTCCCAATGGGCCTATGTCAAAGGGGCAAGGCTGCTGCGCACGATGACAGCCGGGGAGCGGGCGCGAAGCCGCTCCGTCCTCGAAGCAATCGACAACTCCCAGGACAGCATCAACGTCAAGAAACTGGAGCTTGCCGACACCTATTACGTGGGCATCGACCTCGAAGCCGCCCTGAAAAATCCGGGCGGAAATGCCGATCTGGTGCTCCGCGCCGACGACCGGCTCCACATTCCGACAATGGTCAATACGGTGCGCATTACCGGCAACGTAATGTACCCCAACACCGTAACCTACAGCCCGACGATGACGGTCGGCGACTTCATCAAGATGGCCGGAGGCTACGGCTTCCGGGCCAAGAAGAGCAAGTCCTACATCGTCTATATGAACGGTACGGTGGCCCGGGCCAAACGCAACAGCAAGGCTGTCGTGGAACCCGGATGCGAGATAATCGTTCCGGAGCGACGCAAGCACCAATCGACCCTCGGACAGATCATGGGCATCGCCACAACATCGGCATCGCTTGCGACGATGATTGCGACGATCGGTACGCTGGCCAAATAAAACAACCGGATATGACTGATACGCACAACAATACCAATAATACAAGCTCTGCAGCAGGAAGCGACATCGACCTTACGGCCCTGCTGATCCGCCTGTGGAACGCACGCCTCTTTCTGCTGAAGTGCTGCGCGGCGGGTGCCGTTCTGGGGCTGATCGTCGGATTCAGCATCCCGAAGCGCTACAGTGCATCGGCGGTCCTCGCCCCCGAGAGCGAACAGAAAGTGGGAGGCAACGTCAGCTCCATCGCGAGCATGATGGGCATGAGCCTCGACAACAGCGTGGACGCGATCAACGCCAGCATGTTTCCCGAGGTCGTGCACTCCACCCCTTTCATATTCGGACTGTTCGACCTTCCGGTCGAAACAGCCGACGGAAAACTGCGGACGACGCTGCTGGATTACATGCTCAACCACCAGAAGAAAGCCTGGTGGTCCTACATTACCGAAGCGCCCTTCAAGGCTCTGGGCTGGTGCATCTCGCTGGTAGCGGGCAAGAAAGAAGAACCGACCGGTCCCCTGCAAATGTACAACCTGCCGGAGAAAGAGCGTGCCGTCGTTAAGTATTTTGCAAACGGCATTACCGTAAAGATCGACAAGAAAACGGGAAAGACGGAAATGGGTCTCGAAATGCAGGATCCTCTGGTCGTCGCAACGGTCATGAATGCGGTGGTCGAACACCTGAAGGAGTACATGTCGGACTACCGGACCTCGAAAGCACGGCAGGATGCAGAGAACCTCTCCGTGATCTGCGACCAGCGCAAGGCCGACTACTACCGGATCCAGCAACAGTATGCGGCCTATGCCGATTCGAACAAAAACGTCGTGCTGCAATCGGTCCAGGCCGAACGGGAGCGTCTGCAACAGGAGATGCAGCTGGCCTATCAGGTCTATTCGCAGGTGGCGACCCAGCTGGAAGCGGCCCGAATCAAGGAGCAGCAGGCCAAACCGGTCTTCGCGATCATCGATCCCGTGACGGTTCCCCTCCGCAAGTCGGCCCCGAGCAAAGCCAAGCTGCTCATCGGCTTCGTCTTCCTGTTCGGCTGTGCGGGCAGTGCCTGGGAGCTATTCGGGCGCGATACCTGCAAACGGCTCCGTTCCTCCATGTAACGAACGAAGGGGACTTCATATTCGACGGCGAACGACCGAAAAAACAAGAAATATCAAGCGACAAAAGCATGAAAAAACGGATACTCGTTTCGGGCGGTGCGGGCTACATCGGCAGCCATGTTACCGTCGAACTCCTCGAAGCCGGCTATGAGGTGGTCGTGGCTGACAACATGTCCAACTGCGACAGGAGCGGTTTCGAGGGGGTGCGGCAGATTACCGGCAAAGAGGATATTCCCTTCGTCGAAATGGACTTCTGCGATGCGGCGGCCGTCGAGCGGCTCTTCGACGAATACCGAATCGACGCGGTAATCCACTTCGCAGCCTTCAAGGCGGTCGGAGAATCGGTCGCCGAACCGATAAAATATTACCGGAACAACCTGACCTCTTTACTCAACGTGCTGGAGGCAGCCCGCAGTCACGGCGGTTGCAACATACTCTTCTCCTCTTCGGCGACGGTTTACGGCGAAGCGGCCGAACTGCCCGTGACCGAACAATCGCCCCGACTCCCCGCCACCTCGCCCTACGGCAACACCAAGCAGATCTGCGAGGACATGCTGCGCGACACGGTCGCCTCCGACCGTTCGATCCGGGGCATCGCCCTGCGTTACTTCAACCCCATCGGAGCCCATCCGTCGGCGCTGATCGGGGAGCTGCCGCGCGGCGTGCCCAACAACCTGGTCCCCTACATCACACAGACGGCCATCGGCAAGCGCTCGTGCCTGAGCATCTTCGGCAACGATTACCCGACTCCGGACGGCACCTGCCTGCGCGACTACATAGACATCGTCGATCTGGCACGCGCCCACGTGGCTGCCGTTACCCGCATGGTGGAGGGCAGGATGAAGGAGGATTACGAAATTTTCAACGTGGGAACGGGCCGCCCCGTATCGGTGCTGGAACTGGTCTCGGCATTCGAGCAGGTCAATGGACTCAAGCTCAACTACCGGTTCGCGGATCGCCGTCCGGGCGATGTCGTGGCCATCTGGGCCGATACCTCCCTGGCAAACCGGGAGCTGGGCTGGACGGCCCGGCGCACCCTCGCCGAGACCCTCGCTTCGGCCTGGGCCTGGGAGAAGCATCTGGCCGGAAGATAGATTCCTTTTTTATACGACAAAAATTACCCCGAAAGAGTTCTTTCGGGGTAATTTTCTGTTCCTATATTTCTGATCTATTCGACCCGACTTGGTAATATTATCTATCGTACCGGCAACAATTCCGCCTGTACTGATCTACTTTCCGATACAGGTATAAGAGAATCCGTTCTCTTCAAGATAGTCGCGGTCATAAATGTTGCGTCCGTCGATGATTACCGGCTGCGCCATCGTCTTCTTCAGTACGGCAAGCGAAGGCATGCGGAACTGATTCCATTCCGTTACCAACAGCAGCGCATCGGCATCGACCGCCGCTTCGTACATGTCATTGCAGTACAACACGGCATCGTTCCCGAGCCGGCGGCGGCATTCGTCCATCGCGATGGGGTCATAGACCTTGACCACAGCGCCGGCACGCTTCAGTTTTTCGATCAGCACAAGCGACGGAGCCTCGCGCATGTCGTCGGTCTCCGGCTTGAATGCCAAACCCCAAATCGCCACGACCTTGCCCTTCAGATCATTCCCGAAATGTTTCATCAGCTTGTCGAAAAGCACCTCCTTCTGCCGCTCATTGACCTGCTCGACAGCCTGAAGCACCCGCATGGGATAGCCGTGCTTCTCCGCGGTCTTGATGAGCGCCTTCACATCCTTCGGAAAACAGGAGCCGCCGTATCCGCAACCGGGATAGAGAAACTTCTTGCCGATGCGGGTATCGGCACCGATACCCTTGCGCACCATATTGACATCGGCCCCCACCAGCTCGCACAGATTGGCAATGTCGTTCATGAACGATATGCGGGTAGCGAGCATCGAGTTGGCAGCATACTTGATCATCTCGGCCGAAGGAATGTCGGTAAATATCATCCGCTCGCCCGAGAGCATGAAGGGTTTGTACAGACGGGTCATTACCTTGCGCGCCTCATCGCTCTCCGTACCGACCACCACCCGGTCGGGAGTCATGAAGTCCTTGATCGCGGCCCCCTCTTTCAGAAACTCGGGATTGGAGGCCACATCGAACGGGACATCGACCCCGCGGCGGTCAAGCGCCGCGCGGATCGTCTCCTTGACCTTGCGGGCAGTGCCTACGGGAACGGTCGATTTGGTAACGAGCAGGGTGTATTTATTGATATGCTCTCCGAACGTCTGCGCGACGGCAAGCACATACTGCAGATCGGCCGAACCGTCCTCGTCGGGAGGAGTGCCGACAGCCGAAAAAACAACCTCCACCTCATCGAGCACCTCCCTCAGGTCGGTCGAAAAGCGCAGCCGGCCGGCTTCGACGTTGCGTTTGACCATCTCGTCGAGTCCCGGTTCGTAAATCGGCACGATCCCTTCGCGGAGTTTGGCTACCTTCTCCCGGTCGATATCGACACAAACCACATTGATGCCCATCTCGGCAAAACAGGTTCCGGACACAAGTCCGACATAACCCGTTCCTACTATCGCTATATTCATAAACCTACAACTATTTTTTTACAAACTTATCGTCAGGAAGTTCCAGCAACACTCTCTTTTTCTCCTCCGGAGAAAGCCCTTTCGTATCCACGTTATAAGGAAGATTGCGCCCGATATACTCCTCGACCGTACAGATGAACCGTGCCGGGTCCCCCCCCCACACTTCGCCATCGGGGATAGACTTGCATACCACAGAGCCACCGGCAACCAATGCTCCGGCACCGATGGTTACCCCCGGCATAATATGTGATCCGGAGCCGATATAGGCCCCATCCTTGATCACTATTTTCCCAAAAACATCGAATCGGGGATAACGAAAACGCGCCACGTGGCTTCCGCCATGTGTATGGAAATAGACATCCTGAGTTACCTGGCAGTTATCGCCAATCGTAATCAGATAAGGCTCGGTCGAAAAATTCTTCGTGGCAATCAGACAGTTCCGCCCAATTTTTACACCCAGCTTACGTGCGTATTTATCTGCTGGCATAAATTGCCGTCTCAAACACGCAATAATACGTTTCAATTGTCTCATGATTATCTTATTCCGTAATAATCCCTGAACCAAGCCACCGTGTGGTCGATTCCCTCCTGCAAGGGGGTGCAGGGACGGAAACCGGTCGCTCCGGCCAGCGCCGACGAGTCGGCATAGGTCTGATAGACATCGCCCGGCTGCATCGGCAGAAACTCCTTCTTCGCCTCACGCCCGATGGCCCGCTCGATGCAGGAGATATAGTCCATCAGCCGGGTCGGCTGCTGGTTGCCGATATTGAAGATCCGGTAGGGTGCGGGCGAGGCGGCCGGATCGGGATGCTGCTCGTCCCACTCCGAATCCCCCTCGGGAATCACATCGACGATCCGCACGACCCCCTCCACGATATCGTCGATATAGGTAAAGTCGCGCAACATGTCGCCGTTGTTGAAGACCTTGATCGGCCGGTCGTGCAGTATGGCGTCGATGAACAGGAAGGGCGACATGTCGGGCCGCCCCCAGGGACCATAGACGGTAAAGAAGCGCAGTCCGGTGGTCGGCAGGCCGTAGAGCTTCGAATAGGCGTGGGCCATCAGCTCGTTGGACTTCTTGGTGGCGGCATAAAGGCTGACGGGATGGGCCACCCCGTCGTGCTCCGAGAAGGGGACCTTGCCGTTCAGCCCGTACACGCTCGACGAGGAGGCATAGACCAGGTGCTTTACCCGATGGTGGCGGCACCCCTCCAGCACGTTGATGAAGCCATCGACGTTGCTTTCGATGTAGGCCTGCGGATTCTCGATGGAGTAGCGCACCCCCGCCTGCGCCCCGAGGTTGATCACGGCATCGAACCCGCCGTTGGCGAAGAGCATCCGCATGGCCTGGGTATCCTCGAGGTTCATCCGGATGAAGGAGAACCGCTCGAAAACCGAACTGCGGACGAACCGATACCAGTCGATGTCGTCCTGCGCGACTCCCAGCTCCCGAAGACGGCCGTACTTCAATGCGGGGTCGTAATAGTCGTTGATATTGTCGAGTCCGACCACCTCGGCCCCTGCGGCCAGCAACCTCGCACAAACGGCCGACCCGATAAACCCGGCGGCACCGGTAACAAGAATCTTTTTCATTGCTCTATTTGGAATTTAACTTACAAGTGATGGAGTCGATCGCAAACCGGATCGGAAATCCGACCAACACTTGAAACAGACGAGAAAACATTCCCTTTTCGTGGGTAAGACGGTAGAAAGCCCGCAGGTTGAAACGGTTGATCCAATCGGGATAATATCGTATTCCCGCCGAAGTCTGATGCAGAAATCCGCCGCAGGTAAAGACGATACCCCGATAACCGGCCCGGTGAAGATCCAAAGCGAACCGCTCCTGCAGCGGCGACCCCATTCCGACGACAGCAAAGTCAGAACCGGCAGCCACGATCTGCCGAATGGCGGCACTCCGCTCCTCTTCGTCCCGAAAATAGCCGTTGCGCCAGCCCGCAATGGCGACACCGGGATAAGCCGTATGTATTTTCTCGATGCTCTTTTCAATCTCCTCCTGTCTGGAGCCGATAAAATAGATGGTTTCCCTACAATCGGAAGCATTCAGTCGGGCAAACAGATCGGCAGCCATACTTGACATGTCGAAACTCAAACGGGGAATCTTCACACCCCAAAACAACCGGATCCACCAGCACATGGTCATGCCATCGACAAACAATCCATCCATTGCAGCATATAAATCCGAATGCCGCTTCATTATATGGTAATAATAGGGATTAACGCAGGTATAAACCCGCCCCCGCTCGGAGAAAACCCGTTCAGGATAACCGGCAGCCGCTTCTGCAATCTTGCTTATAAATTCTCGTGTTGTCATAAACTATCGGTTACGGCCGTTGCGCCTTGAAATGTCCGATCAAATGGCGATAAAAAATATGTCCTTTTCTATAAGCGTCTCCAACACTGTCACACCCCGCGAACTCCGGCATATATTCGTTGCTTGCTAGCGGGAAATCATAACGGGAAAACATGATTTTCCGTTCGAAAGGCAGGCTGTCGAACGCCCGCACATCAGCTTCGGTACAGAGGTTCTGATCCATGCCGATGATCAAAAGATTATCGAAATCGACACGTGCGGCCCGGCGATACCATTTCTCCGCGGCCTCCTGTTCCGAATGATAGTGCAGGAAATGAATCTCGACCTTGCCATCAAGCAACCCGATGGGATACCAATGGCTCCACCGGGCACGCCGCTCGTCGCCGAGCGGATATTTCGAATGCTCGACAAACCGAATCTCGGCTTCAGTCAGATAATACCGGATATTTCTCAGAAACTCAATGTAATCGGGATACATGAAGTAAAGCCCCAGCGTCGGAGAATTATATTCCATATTCAGATCCTGCATGATCCTTCCTGCGAAACAGTTCGAGGATATTATCGACAATGACTTGTGATCCTGCGAACTTTCCCCCCCCCCACATATTCCAGATATAATATCCTCTACATCACGAATATAAGGTCGGCGACGCATTTTGCAAACCATACGAATTACCGCACCGTAAAGAGCCCTTGCCCATTTGAAAAGAAAAGTCGATTTAAGCAACATTACAAATTCGATTTTAAATAATCCATACTTCGTTCCTGCTCCTGCCGTATCGCCTGCTCGACCGGAATCCAGTCGATCGGTGTTTCCAAAATACATTCCAACAACGACAATTCCTTGACTTCGCGCCTCTTCTGCCCGAACTGATCGAGCAACCCCGTCAATTTGTTATTGTTCATTTCCCTGACGATCGTAGCAAAAGGTCTGCGGTATTTGATCGACATAACCGTACCATGAAACGTATCCGTTACTACGCAGGCGGCATCCCTGAAATAGGCCAACACCTCGAACGGATGAGGCGTAACCACCTGATCCACCCAGTCGAAATAGTTCCCGACCGAGACAATACGCAATCCCCGTTCGTGTGCATATTTCCGGATCGCCTTTATCTCATCGGCATTACGCATCCGATTGGGATAGGTATAAACAAGCAGGTAGCGCCCCTCGGTATGTAAAGGTACCGCCGCCAATTCCCGATCGAAATCATACAAAAGCACCGGATCGATATGGAGCAAAGGCGTTTTACCTGTAAATGCAGCAACGAGTTCACTGCTGTTTCGATCCCGCACAGAAATAGCCGAAAAATTCCGACACAGCATCTTCCCGACCTGCTCCGACAGCCCAAGTTCCGACAGTTTAGCCAATGTCGTAGCACCGCAGCATGCGGCATAACTGATTACCTTATCGGCATTCAACCCTTCGCCGAAAAGCTGAGGAGAGAATCCGAACCAGGATGACTGAGCAATGTTAAACACCTCATCACTCCCGATCACAACCGCATCATAATGGCCGCCCCCATTTGCACCGACACCGAGCTGCGGGAGAAACTCCCGAGCAAAACGCTTGTGCAGCAACAGCGAGTAACGTATCTGTCTGAAAGGATTACGGCACTTGATCCGCTCGCAGGCCAAACGCAGTTTATGAAACCGCCCCTGTCGGTAACGCGGAAGCTGCCTGCCGGGAATAATGTCGATGAATTCTACAACATGCCCCAACGATTCGAGCGAGGCCTTCAGCCCATAAGCCTGCAGGAAGGAGCCGTAATTGGCCACCTGCTGCATGGAAAGGATTCCTATCTTCATCTCAAAAGAGTGATCTTATTATACAATGATTTCAGCGGATAGAAAAGCCCCATACGAATCAACAGACCTTTTACCCGGGCACTGGCCGAACGGCCGACAAGACAATACTTGTTATCAATCCGGCTCAAAGGAATATCGGGATCCAGAAAATCGGCTATGACCGATTCCCGGAGAGGATTGCGAGGCGATGAATTTACCAAATTGTTGTTATAGGGCACAGCCTCCCCGACAGGGCGTTGTTCCATAAAGACATCTTTCAACTCGGAGAGCAAATCAACACCTTTCGGACTATTGGGCAGCACGAGCGAAACACCTTTGGTCACATCGTGCCGGAACGGCACACCACAACGCCCGACACCCCAAAAATCCGCAACCGTGAGATCGCCGACACGAGAAAGGCCATTAAAGCGACAATCGTAGCACGACTCCCGGAAAATAAGCGCCTTGTCGAAAGCTTTCATGTAAATATCGTTGATGCCGCAAAGCGGCAACCACGAATCTCGAACGCTCGCGCGTGGGGGATAGCCCCACGCGCGAGCGTTCCGGAA
>CAMWGZ010000028.1 GCA_947173915.1 uncultured Alistipes sp. | reverse complement strand
CCGTCCACCCCTTCTGGCCGCGGGCCTTCGCCTCGGCGGCCATACCCTCGCGCACGAAGTCGGGAAGATCGGCCACGCGCTTCGGATCCGTGATGTTGATCGAGAAGGCATTGGTGGCATTCAGTGCGTTCTGCCCGAACTTGAGCGACAGGTCGGACAGCTCGGCCGAATACTGGCGGTAAAGCTCCTTGTCCTCGTCCGAGAGGTTGGCACCGTTGCGCACGAAGCTGCGGTAGCTCTTCTCCAGCAGCTGCTTCTGCGTCTTCGAGAGACGGCCCGGGTGCTCATAGACGGCCTTCACGCGCTCGAAAAGCTGCGGGTTGAGCGACACGTCGTTGCTCAGCTCGGTCAGCTTCGGCTGCACGTTCATGGCCACCTGCTGCATCTCGGGCGTGCCGTCGGCTTCAAGCAGGTTGAAGAAGAGCCCGCCGATGCGCGAGAGCAGCGCACCCTGCCGCTCCAGCGCCACGATCGTGTTGTTGAAGGTGGGCTTGGCCGGGTTGTTCACGATCGCGTCGATCTCGGCGCGCGACACGGCGATGGCCGTCTCGAAGGCCGGTTCGTAGTCGGCCAGCTCGATGCTGTCGAAAGGAGGGGTCTGGTGGGGCGTATCCCACGCTGCGAGCAACGGGTTGCTCATGTCGATCTCGGGCAGCTGTGCGACGGGCATCGTATCGTCGGCGCATCCGGCCACCAGAGCGGTCAAAAAGGTCATAACTGCTATTTTCTTCATAATTTAAAAAAGGTTATTCGTTCGTATCGGAAGCCTGCGCCTGCTTTTTCGGCAGCAGACCGCGCGCGGAGAGCATCGCACGCTTGTCGGGATCGGCACCCCGGAAATCGCGGTAGAGCGTCATGCCGTCGGCCGAACCGCCGCGCGAGAGCAGACGGCGGAAACGCTCGGCGGTGCGGCGGTCGAAAATGTCGCCGCTCTCGCGGAACGCCTCGAAAGCATCCTTGTCCAGCACCTCGGCCCAGATATAGAAATAGTATCCGGCCGAATAGCCGCCGTTGAAGATGTGCTGGAAGTAGGGATAGCGGTAGCGGGGCGCGATCTGGCGGATCAGCCCGCGGCGGCGCATCGCCTCGGCCTCGAATTTGTCGGCCTCGAAACCGGCGCAATCCGACAGCGAGTGGACATCCATGTCGATCAGCGCCGCGGCGATCATCTCGGTGGTGGCGAAGCCCTGGTTGAACTCGCCGCTCTTGCGGATCCGCTCCACCAGACGGTCGGGGATGACCTCGCCGGTGCTGTAATGGACGGCATACTGGCGCAGCATCTCCGGCTCGGTCGCCCAGTTCTCCATGATCTGCGAGGGCAGCTCCACGAAATCGCCCTCGACATTGGCCAGCGAGCGGTATTTCACGTCGGCGAACAGCGAATGGAGCGCATGGCCGAACTCGTGGAAGAAGGTCTGGGTCTCGTCGAGGGTCAGCAGCGACGGGGTCGTGCGTGTCGGGGGCGTGAAGTTGCAGACGATGCTTACCACCGGCGCGATCCGGTTGCCCTCGTCGTCGTAGGACTGGCCCCGGTAGCTGCCGCACCAGGCACCGCCGCTCTTGCTCGCGCGCGGGAAGAAGTCGAGGTAGAGCACGCCCAGGTGCGAGCCGTCCACGTCGAGCACCTCATAGGCGGTGCAGTCCTTGTGGTAAACGGGCACGACCACCGGACGGAACGTCACGCCGTAGAGGCGGTTGGAGAGGAAGAAGATACCGTCGCGCACATTCTCCAGCGCGAAATAGGGGCGCAGCATCGCATCGTCCAGATCGTAGTCGCGTTTGCGCAGCTTCTCGGCATAATACCACCAGTCCCACGCTTCGAGCGTGTCCTGCGGATGCTCCGCACGCATGATGCGCTCCATCCGGTCGGCCTCGTCGCAAGCGCGCGCCAGCGCCGGCTCCCACACCTCGTCGAGCAGGGCGTACACCGCCTGCGGCGTGCGGGCCATCTGTGCGGCCGTCACGTAGGAAGCGTAATCGGAATAGCCCAGCAGCCGCGCCTTCTCGCTCCGCAGACGGGCGAAATCGGCCACGAGCGCCCGGTTGTCGTTCGCGCTGCCCTCGCCGCAGCGGTCCACATAAGCCTTGTAGAGCTGCTCGCGCAGATCGCGGCGGGTAGAATAGGTCAGGAACGGCACGCGGCTGGGCTGGTCGAGCGTGACCACCCACGCATCCTTCAGCCCCCGCTCGTCGGCCTTCTCGCGGGCGATGGTCCGCATGCCGGCATCCATGCCGTCGAGATCCTCCTCGGCCAGCGTCAGGGCGAAGGCGTTGTTGTCCGCCAGCACGTTGTTGCCGAAGCGCACTTCGAGCGAGGTCAGCTCGCCGTTGATCCGGCTCAGGCGCTCCTTACTCAGCGCATCGAGCAGCGCACCCGCACGGACGAAGTCGTCGTAGATCTTCTCGGTCAGCCGCAGCTGCTCGGCATCCAGCCCCAGCGTGCTCCGCACGTCGTACACGGCCTTGATGCGGGCGAAGAGCTTCTCGTCGAGCAGGATCCGGTCGTAATGGGCCGTCAGCAGCGGCATTACCTGCTCCTGGACGGCCTGCAACTCATCGTTCAGATCGGCCGCGCAGAGCATTCCGAAGACCGAACCCACCCGGTCGAGCATCTCGCCCGAGCGGTCGAACGCCACGATGACGTTCTCGAAGGTCGGTTCGTCGCCGCAGGATTCGATGGCCTCGATCTCCTCCCTGTGAAGTGACATGGCCCGCTCGAAGGCAGGCATATAGTGACCGGGAGCGATCCGGTCGAAGGGCGGCACCCCGAAGGGGGTATCCCACTCAGCGAAGAAGGGGTTTTCGCCCGCAGGCCGGCTCTCCCGGCACGCCGTAAGGGTCATAAGCGATAGAAGTGTCAATAAGAATAATGAATATCGTCTCATTCGTTCGTTGGAATTTGATTATCTTTGCAAAGGTAAAAAATTTATACGAAATGCAACTATTTTACGCCCCCGATATGACACCTCCCGACCACACGCTGGGCGAGGAGGAGTCGAAGCACTGCGTGCGGGTGCTGCGCCTGGGCTGCGGCGACCGGCTCCACCTTACCGACGGACGGGGCAACCTCTACCTCTGCCGGATCACGGACGACAACCCGAAGCGCTGCCGAGTATGCGTGGAGGAGACCCGCACCGAGTACGACCGGCTCCCCTACCGCCTGACGATGGCGGTGGCACCGACCAAGAACAACGACCGCTTCGAATGGTTTCTGGAGAAGGCGACCGAGATCGGCATCGCGGAGATCGTCCCGCTCGACACGGCCCGCAGCGAACGCCGCGTCTTCAAGACCGACCGGGGCGACAAGGTCATCACGGCAGCCATGAAGCAGTCGCTCAAGGCCTACCGCCCGCAGCTGCACGAAATGACCCCCTTCGCGCAGGCCGTCGCGGAGGCCGACGGGCAGAAGTTCATCGCCCACTGCGGCGAACCGCTCACGCCCGAAGGCAAGCCGCACCTCGGCCGGCTGCTCCGCCCGGGCGGACGGGCGACCGTCTTCATCGGTCCCGAGGGGGACTTCTCGCCCGAGGAGGTGGCCCTGGCGCTCCGGCACGGCTTCAGGGAGGTGTCGCTCGGCACGCAGCGCCTCCGCACGGAGACGGCGGCCGTCGTCGCGACGGTCATCGCCGCCTCGGCCAACGAAAACGGAGGGGAGGCCGGCGAGGCCTTCGCCGGCACATCGGAAGACAACGCAACCGACCGCACCGCACGCTCATGAAAAAACTCTGGGAAATATTCTGGTCGTTCTCCAAGATCGGCCTCTTTACCTTCGGCGGCGGATACGCCATGATCCCCCTCATCCAGCAGGAGGTGCTCGACCGCCGCCGGTGGATTCCCGAATCGGAGTTCCTCGACCTGCTGACCCTCGCCCAGTCCGTCCCCGGCCCGATCGCCGTCAATACGGCGGTCTTCGTCGGCTACAAGCGCGCCGGACTGCGGGGTGCCGCCGCCTCGCTGCTGGGAGTGGTGATCCCCTCGTTCACGATCATCCTGCTGATCGCCGTCTGCTTCGCGGGGATCCGGCAGAATCCCTACGTCGATGCCGCCTTCAAGGGGATGCGCCCGGCGGTGGTGGCGCTCATCATCGCCCCGCTGATCTTTCTGGCGCGCGGCCTCAACCGAGCGATGGTCGGGGTGGCGGTCGTCGTCGCGGGGCTGATCTGGTGGCTCAACCTCTCGCCCGTACTCATCCTGGCCGCCGGTGCCGCAGCCGGCATCGCCTGGGAGCTTTCACTCGCCAAACGACACAAGCCATGATCTTCCTGCAACTGTTCCTCAGCTACCTCAAAATCGGATTTTTCGGATTCGGCGGCGGATACGCCATGCTGTCGCTCATCCAGAACGAAGTGGTCGTCCAGCACGGATGGATCACGGGAGCCGAGTTCGCCGACATAGTGGCCGTCTCCCAGATCACGCCCGGACCGATCGCCATCAACTCGGCCACCTACGTGGGCTACACCGTCGGAGCGCAGGGCGGCAGCGTCTTGTTCGGAATATTGGGGTCGATCATCGCCACCTTCGCCGTCTGCCTCCCCTCGATGACGCTGATGATCCTCGTCGCCCGCTCGATCGCACGGCTGCGCAACCATCCGGCGGTGCGGGGCGCGATGCGGGGTCTGCGGCCGGTGGTGATCGGCATGATCGGCTCGGCGGCGCTGCTGCTGATCTTCCCGCGCAATACGGGCGACGAGAGCTTCATCGACCTCTGGAGCTGGCTGCTCTTCGGCGGGGTGCTGGCCGGCTCCTGGTTCAAGGTCAATCCGATCCTGCTAATCGTACTCTCGGCAGCCGCCGGGGTGGTCATCTACATCTGAGGCGTGCGGCTACACCGCGGCCGCGAGAAAGAGTCCGCCCGTCAGCAGCAGAATGAGGAAGGCGGCGAGCGAGAGCAGCCCCAGCACGGCGACGAAGAGTCCGAGGCATCCCCAGCGCCGCCCGTCCCCGGGCAGCGGATCGGAGATCAGCGCGGCGATCAGGCCGACGAGGGGCGTGAAGAGCAGACTCAGCAGAAAGGTCCACCCGAATCCCAGACGGCGCGTACTGCCCAGCACTCCCACGAGCACCGACAGAAAGCATCCCGAGAGGATGCCGAACATAACGGTAAGAAAAGCGATCATAAGCCGAAATCATTGGTGGTACAAACAAGGCGGCGCGTCCCGACCCGCACGCCCGAGGCGTTCCGCCGCACCCGCAACGAGTTCCGCCCCGCGCCGCCGAGACCGGCCGCCGGAAAGGCGCGGCACAACTTCCGCGCCGTTTTTCCGCAGCGCGCCTACCGCACCAGACGGTAGTAAGTGCCCAGCGGCAGCCGCTTGCCCGAGGCATCGTCGAAGCAGAGTTCGCCGAAGCGCTCCTCGGCGGGAGGGCCGAAGGCCTGGCGCACGGCCGTCGAGGCGAGTGTGGCGGAGAGTCCCATCGAATAGAGGTTCAGCACCAGGAAGGAGTCGGCAGGCTCCAGCAGTCGGGCGCAGCAGTCGAGCATCTCGCCGATGTTCTCCTCCAGCACCCACTTCTCGCCGTCGGCACCGCGTCCGTAGGCCGGAGGGTCGAGCAGGATGCCGTCGTAGCGGTTGCCCCGGCGCACCTCCCGGCGCACGAACTTCAGGGCATCCTCAACGATCCACCGCACACCGTCCAGACCGCTCAGCTCCATGTTCTCGCGCGCCCAGCTGACGACCTGGCGCACCGAATCGACATGGGTCGTCTCCGCACCGGCGGCCCGGGCGGCGAGGGTCGCCCCGCCCGTATAGGCGAACAGATTGAGCACACGGGGCGTGCGCCCCGCCGCGCGCAGCTGCGTGCAGCGGTCGTAAATGAAATTCCAGTTGGCCGCCTGCTCGGGAAAGATTCCCACGTGCTTGAACGAGGTCAGCCCCAACCGCATGCGCAGCCGCATGCCGCCGTAGGCATACTCCACCGTCCAGCGCGACGGCATCCGGGATCCCAAGCGCCACTCGCCCCGCTCGTCGCTGCGGGCATCGCGCAGGAACGAGGCATCGGCGCGGCGGCGCCACTCCTCCTCCGGGAGCGTGCGGCGCCAAATGGCCTGCGGTTCGGGCCGTCGGACGACATGGGCACCGAAGCGTTCGAGCTTCTCGAAATCGCCCGAGTCGATCAGTTCGTAGTCGGGGAAACAGGGTATCTGAATTTCAAACATAGTATATACGGTTTAACGTAAAATTAGCAAGTTCGCGGTCTCGCGTCCGAACGGATACTCGGACGACGGGGCAGCGGCACGCCTACCGCCGGCGCTCGCCGGCATCGACCAGAGCCATCTCGCACCGGGGGCAGTCGAACACCAGCCGATAGCGGTGCGTTCCGTGCTTGAGGAACAGATCGCCCCGCAGCGTCGGACGCTCGCGGAGGCACTCGCCCAGCTCGCGGCGGATGCAGTAGGCCGAACGCATGACCTCGTGCCCGAGCGTCGAACGCTCCAGATCCAGCCCCCGCTCGATGCGGCGCACGCCATGATCGCGCCAAAAGGCTTCGGCCAGGCGGTTGGTCACGTTCTCCTCGGCCGCGAGCCGCTCCTTCGGAAAGGGAACCCCGCACTCCTCGGGCAGGATGCGCCGCTCCAGAGGGCGTTCGATCCGCATGCGCCGCAGCCGCTCCAGCCCCTCGCGCCGCAACTCGGCCACGAGCGAGACGGGAACGAACCGTCCGCCGCACGCAACGCTTACCTCGCGCACCTCGAAAATCGTCTCCCCGCTGCGCGCGAGCTGCGCGGCAAGGGTCTCCTCCATCTTCCGTTCGTCCTTAGCCATCGGGAACTCGCCGCCGCGCACCACCTCGACCGTCAGCCCTGACCCGTCCGTGAACCGCACCGCGATCCGGTCCGCCGCGACCTCCGCCTCGGCCCGCACGGGAATGACCCGCCGGGTGCGGCTGCGTTCGAGCCGCAGCGAGAAGCGGCGGTCGAAATTGCGGAACGCCCCGGCTCCCGGCACGATTCCCTCCATGCGGTTGGGCACGATCCGTCCGCCCTCAACGGCATTGACGTTGGTGCCGGCCAGCCCCGCCGGCGTGAGGAAGCAGAGTCCGTCGCCCGGAGCCAGGTCGGCCGGCTTCTCCAGCCGGAACCACCCCCGCCCCACCTCGGCGATCCTTCCGAGCGGCTCGCCGACCGCTTTCGGCGTATCGAACGAGGCCACGCCGCGACGGCGGCCGTCGAAAAAATACTCCGACTCGCCGCGCGTGAAGCTCTTCGCCGGATCGGGCCGGAAGTCGGGCACGCTCTCCCCCTCGGAGGCGCGCCGGAAGCCGGGACGCGTGCGCAGCGCCCGGTCGATCTCGCGGCGGTAATGGGCCACGACATTCTTGATATAACCGACCTCCTTGAGCCGCCCCTCGATCTTGAAGGAGCTGATGCCCGCGTCGATGAGTTCGCCCAGACGGGCCGAAAGGTTCAGGTCGCGCACCGAAAGCAGGTGCCTGCCCCGCACGATCGTCCGCCCCTCCCCGTCCTTCAGGTCGTAAGGCAGCCGGCACGGCTGGCTGCACGCCCCTCGGTTGCCGCTGCGCTCGCTCATCGAACGCGAGAGGAAGCAGCGGCCGCTGTAACCGACACAGATCGCCCCGTGCACGAAGCACTCCAACTCCACGCCGGAGGCGGCGCGGATGGCACGGATCTCGTCGAGCGAGAGGGCCCGCTCCAGGATGACGCGGGCATAGCCGCAGCGCTCCAGAAAGCGGGTCTGCTCCGGGGTGCGGTTGCACATCTGGGTCGAGGCGTGCAGCTCGACCGGAAGATTCATCCGCCGGAAGGCTGGATCCTGCACGATCAGCGCATCGACTCCGGCGGCGATCAGCTCCCGGGCCTGCCGTTCGGCCGCCTCCAGCTCGTCGTCGTAGAGCAGCGTGTTGAGCGTCGCATGGACCCGGACACCGTATTGGTGGGCATACTCCACCACCCGTGCGATCGTCTCGACGCTGTTGCCGGCGGCATGCCGCGCACCGAAGCGCGCACCGCCCATATAGAGGGCATCGGCCCCGTAATCGACCGCCGCGACCGCCGCTTCGAGGTCCCGGGCGGGAGCGAGCAGCTCGATCGTCCTTGCGGATGAATCCATCTTCATTGTCTTTCCATTATACGGATATGCACCTGCGGCCCCACTCCACCCGCCCCGCGAAGGAGACGGGAGATCCGGCACCGCAGGGAGGTCCCGCCGCCGAAGCCGACCGCCCCCGGAAACCGGAGCGCAGCGCCCCGGGCAGGCACCCCCAATCGAGGACAAAAGTAAAAAATAATCGGCGAAATACGCCCGTATTTGCGTATTCGGGCATTTTTTCGTAAATTTGCTTATCTAACACGAAACACACGAAAAAACATGCTTACGATCAAGCAACTCAGAGACGACCCCGAAGCAGCCGTCCGCCGTCTGGCGAAAAAAGGGGTGGATGCCGCTCCGGCGATTGCCGAAATCGAACGTCTGGACGACCGTCGCAAGGCGATCCAGCACGACCTGGACGAATGTCTCGCCCTGCAGAATCAGGCAGCCAAGCAGATCGGTGCCCTGATGGGCCAGGGCCGCCGCGAAGAAGCCGAAGCGAAAAAGGCGGAGGTGGCCGCGCTCAAGGAGCGTTCGACGGCTCTCAATAACGAATTCAAGGAGATCTCCGACGCATTGCAGAGCGCCGTCGTGGCACTGCCCAACTTCCCGGCCGACATCGTTCCCGAAGGACGCACGGCCGAAGACAACGTCGTCGTCAAGCTGGTGGAGAACTACACCCCGCTGCCCGAGAATCCGCTGCCCCACTGGGAGCTGGCCCGCAAATACGACATCATCGACTTCGACCTGGGCGTCAAGCTGACCGGTGCGGGATTCCCCGTCTATAAGGGCCAGGGCGCACGCCTGCAGCGGGCGCTCATCAACTTCTTCCTCGACTGCAACACCCGCGCCGGGTATCTGGAGGTGGAGCCTCCCGTGATGATCAACGAGGCCTCGGGCTTCGGCACGGGACAGCTGCCCGACAAGGAGGGGCAAATGTACCACGCGACGGCCGACAACTTCTACCTCGTGCCGACGGCCGAGGTGCCCGTGACGAACATCTACCGCGACGTGATCCTCGACGAGAAGGATTTCCCCGTCAAGATGACCGCCTACACCCCCTGCTTCCGCCGCGAGGCCGGCTCCTACGGCAAGGACGTGCGCGGCCTGAACCGCCTGCATCAGTTCGACAAGGTGGAGATCGTGCAGCTGAGCCTGCCGGAGAAGAGCTACGAGGCGCTGGACGGCATGGTCGCCCACGTCGAGAGCATCGTCAAGGCGTTGGGACTCCCCTACCGCATCCTGCGGCTCTGCGGCGGCGACATGTCCTTCACGTCGGCCCTCACATACGACTTCGAGGTCTATTCCGAGGCGCAGAAGCGCTGGCTCGAGGTGTCGTCGGTTTCGAACTTCGAGTCGTTCCAGGCCAACCGCCTGAAGCTCCGCTACAAGGATGCAGACAAGAAGACCCGTCTGGCCCACACGCTCAACGGCTCGTCGCTGGCGCTGCCCCGCATCGTGGCGGCCCTGCTCGAAAACAACCAGACTCCGGAGGGCATCCGCATCCCCGAGGCATTGATTCCTTACACCGGATTCGACATGATCAGGTAGCGGCCGTTTCGTACACAACATTTCGTAGGGAGCGGTTTTCGAACAAAGAAGCCGCTCCCTTAAATGTTGTAAAATACGGTAATGAACGGGCTCAAAAGAGTTGCGAGGCTGTAAATCCAATTTCAACCCGCAAAATCAATCCGACGGCAACAAGCGACATATTCCCGAATCTTAACAAACTGCTGTATTAAGAATAGTCTTGGAAAAATTATTCAATGCTTAAAATAACACTCAAAATTCTTTCGGTCGTAGCGTTATCCCTGGTTCCTATAGTTGTATGTGCAAAACCCGAGTCGGCACTGGAAAAATATTTGAGCTTGAATCCCAATGCAAATCGCGATTTACTATTGAATATCCAGCATGGCAATATCGTGTGTTTTCTCATCGCTATTGTTTGCATCGCTATATTACGGTGGCAAAAGACCAGATCGGGCAAGGAGCGAAAAAATAGTCTGACGTATATATACAGCATACAGAGCGCCGCATTTTTAGGTTTGCTTAGTGGGATATATATGTTGATCGGCGAAGGGTACATTTCTATTTTTACCGATTTCATATGGATTGTATATTTGGGATTCGGGGTATGGCTGCCCGTCATAACCATTTTGGCATCGGTGCAGCTCATCTATCGAACATACAATAATAAAAAGGGGAACAACAGCAATTATACTTTTTTAAAAAAAACCTACGTTTTGCTTTTCGCTGTGGCAACAGCGACAGTGGCGCATTGTTCGATCAGTTTTGTTTGTGAAATAATCGATTTCGGCAGATGCGAGAAGTATGTGGGAATAAATGCTCGCAAAGTGGACGCG
>CAMWGZ010000027.1 GCA_947173915.1 uncultured Alistipes sp. | reverse complement strand
CCGAAGAGTTTCTGACCGACTCGGGCGAACATTTCGACTGGATCTACGCCGACCCGGACCGCCGCTCGGCCGACGGACGCATGCTGGTGCGCCTCGAAGCGTGCTCGCCCGACATCGTGGGGCTGCTGCCCCGGATCCGCCGCCGGGCCGATGCCTGCTGCATCAAGAACTCCCCGCTGTTCGACGTGGACGAGACCTTCCGGCTCTTCGGCTCCTGCCGCACCGAGGCGGTCTCGTGGCACGACGAGTGCAAGGAGGTGGTAATCTATGCCGACGGCACGGGACCGCTGCTCACGGCCGCCGCCATCGGGCAGGGCGAATTCTCCGCACGCCCCGGCACCGCTCCGCCGCCGCCCGCGCACCCCTTCTCGCCCGACGGCTACCGCTGGCTCTTCCTGCCCGACGTGGCACTTCAGAAGACCCGCCTGACGCAGGTGCATCTGGCGGGACAGGCCGACTGCTGGAGCGCCAACGGCTACGGCTTCGCCCGCGAACGGTGCGAAGGACTGCTGGGCCGCTGGTTCGAGATCGACCGCATCGAACCCTATGATCCGCGTGCGCTCAAACGCGAACTCGCAGGCCGGAGGTTTACCCTGCTCAAGCAGGAGTTTCCGATCCCCACCGCCGAGATCTGTCGCCGCACGGGCATCCGCGAAGGGGGCGAAGAGCGCATGGCCTTTACCAAAATCGGGCAGGATTATTGGACGATCCGCCTGAAATGATTACCTTTGGATCGAAAGGGTCCCCCGCAATGAAGATCAAACGACTCGTTACCTACTTTACGGATACCGCCCTGCGCGGCGACCGCCCCCCGGGCCGCAACCGGGCGACGCGGTGGCTCGCCCAGCAGTACCGGCTCCTGTTCTACACGGCGCGCGGGCTGATCGCCCACGACACGCTCGTCCGCAGCGCGGCCCTTACCTTCTACACGCTGGTCTCGCTGGTACCGATCCTCGCGCTGCTCCTGGCCGTCGTCAAGGGCTTCGGACTTACCGAGCGGTTCATCGCCGGACTCTACGACCTCTTCCCCCAGAACGGCGCCGTGATCGACTACGCGGTCGGCTTCGCCCGCAAGGCCCTGGCCGGCACGCAGGGCGGGGTCCTCGCCGCCGTCGGCATCGCCGCGCTCTTCTGGGCCGTGATCCGGGTCTTCGGATCGGTCGAGAGCGCCTTCAACAACATCTGGGAGGTGCGCACCTCGCGCAACCCGACCCGCCGCTACACCAACTACATCGTTCTGGTCACGATCGCCCCGATCCTCTGGCTCTCGGCCAGCGCCCTGGGGCAGCATGCCCTCCAGCTCTTCGACCCCGAGCGCACGACGGTCACGCTCATCCTGACCAAGCTGTCGGCAATGGTACTGATCTGGGGGCTGTTCGCCCTGCTCTACGTCGTAGTCCCCAACACGAAGGTGCTCCGGCGCAGCGCCCTGACGGCCGGAATCGTCGCCGGCACGCTCTTCCTGCTCTTCCAGTGGGGCTACGTCTATCTGCAACAATGGATGAGCTCCTACAACGCCATCTACGGCAGCTTCGCCGCCCTGCCCCTCTTCCTGATCTGGCTCCAGACCTCGTGGCAGATCCTGCTCTTCGGCGGCGAGCTCTCGTTCGCCTACCAGAACATCGACCGCTTCGCCGAGGAGCGCGAGTCGCTCGCGATCAGCCAGAACGCCCGCCGGCGCATCCTGCTGCTGGTCCAGCTGGAGGTAATCCGCCACTTCCGCACGGGAGCGGGCGCGCTGCCCCTGCCCGAACTGCGCCGCCGGCTGGGGCTGCCGGCCCGCATCGTGAACGAGTCGATCTACCAGCTCACGCAAAACGGCCTGCTGATCGAAATCCCCGATCCGGACAACGACCGCGACATCTCCTACGCCCCCGGCCGCGACATCGGCACCCTCTCGCTCTTCGACCTGCTCGAAACGGTCGAGAACCGCAGCGACGCGCACATCGAACTGTGCGCAAGCCCCCGCCTGGAGCGGATCGACCGGGCGCTGGAGCGGCTGCGCACGGCCATCCGCGAGGCGACGGAGCAGACTCTGCTGACCGATCTGGACGCACCGGACGACACGCCGGCCGCCGCTCCCGGCAAGGAAACCGGCTGCGGCCCGAAAAACAACCAGTCATGAAAAACATCGTACTCATCGGCAGCGGCAACCTCGCCGAGGCGCTGGCGGAGGCGATCTGCCGCTGCGAGGGAATCGAACTGCGGCAGATATTCGGCCGCAACGCCGCCCGCGTCGCCGAACTTTCGGCCCGCACCGGCATCCCCGGCTGCACCGACCCGGCCCATCTGGCGGCGGCCGACCTCTACCTGCTCGCCGTGAGCGACGCAGCCATCCCGCAGCTGGCGGCAAGCCTTCCCTTCGGCGAAGGGGCAGCCGTCGTCCATACCGCCGGAGGCATCGGACTCGAGGCCCTCCCCGAGCGGATCGCCCGGCGGGGCGTGCTCTACCCCTTGCAGACCTTCACGCAGGGCCGACAGGTCGATTTCTCCCGCATTCCGCTCTTCGTCGAGGGAAGCGACGACTCCTTCGCCGGGGAACTCGAGCAGCTGGCACGCCGGCTCAGCCGCACGGTCGCACGGGCCGACAGCACCCGCCGCGCCCAGCTCCACCTGGCGGCGGTCTTCGCCTGCAACTTCGTCAATCATCTCTACGCAGTGGGGGCGGAGGTGCTCCGCGGGGCGGACCTGCCGTTCGAGACACTGGCCCCGCTCATCGAGGAGACGGCGGCCAAGGCGATCGCCTCGGGCGATCCGGCCCGCATGCAGACCGGACCCGCCGTGCGGGGCGACCTGACGACGCAGCAGCACCACCGCAGGCTGCTGGCCGCCCGCCCGGACCTCGAACGAATCTACGAAACTTTAAGCGAACATATATGGCAAACTTCAAGGAAGACATCGTAAAGACCGAAGCGTTCATCTTCGACGTGGACGGCGTAATGACCGACGGCGGCATCATCCCGCTGGCCGACGGCGACTTCATCCGCAAATACTACGCAAAGGACGGCTACGCCATCGCCTATGCCATCCGCATGGGCTACAAGGTGTGCATCATCTCCGGCGGACGGGGCGAGACGCTCTCCCGCCGGCTCCGGATGCTCGGCATCGAAGACATCTATCTGGACTGCATGGACAAGATCGCCGCCATGCGCGACTTCTTCGGCCGCTACGGACTCGCCCCGCAGCACGTCATCTACATGGGCGACGACATCCCCGACCTGGAGTGCATGCGGGCCGTCGGCATCCCGGTCTGTCCGGCCGATGCGGCGGCCGAGGTAATCGAGGCCTCGCGCTACGTCTCCGAATTCGCGGGCGGCTGCGGCTGCGTGCGCGACATCGTCGAGCAGGTGCTCCGCGCGCGGGGCGACTGGGCGCGCGACTCGCAGGGCGTGACCGGCTCGAAGGCCGCCGCATCGCGGTAACCTCCGGCAGCGCAAAAAGGCCCGGGACCATCTGTTCGGTCCCGGGCCTTTCGTCATCGCACTGCGGTTACAGCTCCCGCTTCATGCCGATGCGGGCCAGGTGCTCCTGCAGCCGCCGGCGGAACTGCTCCCTCCGCTGCCGCAGGTTCTCGCGCCACCCGTGCCAGCGCATGTAGCGCTCTTTCTTCTCGGGATAGATATCGGGGATGGTCAGCAGGATGCCCGTCTCCTCCACGTCGCCGAAGTCGGTGTTGAGCACCGTATCGAACACGCGCATCGTCGGCGAGAGATTCATGTAGGCGTTGATCAGCGGCGGAATGTGCTCGTTGAACTCGCGGATATGCCGGAGCAGGATGCGGTAGTTCTCCTCGTAGCTTCCGCCCGAGAAGAAGGACTCGTAGTAGGGGTCGTCCAGATCGAGCCGCAGCGGGTTCTTCGCCGTCACGAGCCGGTCGGGATCGGGGAAGTAGCGGCGCAGGAACCAGATCAGCGCATTGCGGGCCAGCGCCTTGTAGGAGGTGTACATCGTCACCTTGCCGAACAGGTAGCGGACCTCGGGGTTGAGCACCACCAGCGCCCCGAGTCCGTCCCACAGATTGTCCAGCGCATAGATGCTCTTGGCATTGCCCCGCGTCTGGTAGCAGGGCTGCACGAACGAGCGGCCCAGTTCGATGGTGTAGGGCAGGTACTCCTCGCGGAACTTGTCGCTGAACTCGAAGTAGTGTTCGGTCGAAAGATGGCGCGGCCGGGAGGTCGTGCAGACGATGAAGCGGTAGCCGCCCACGATCTGCCGGGCCGCCGGGTCCCAGACGATCAGCTGGTAATAGCCGTCGCCGGCGAGGTCCTCCTCATCGATGTCGGCCTCCAGCCCGGTACCGCCGCCGGCCTGGCGGAACGCCTCCTCGCGCAGCCGGCCGATCTCGCGCATCAGCGCGGGACATTCGACCGCATCGAAAATATAGATTTCGTTCGAAGCCTTGTTCGTATCGGGTACCTTGCGTTCGGGGGTCAGTGCGGAGAGCAGCAGCTCACTCTCGACCGGAGCTATGATGGGTTGCATGGGATCAAATTTGCGACAAACATAAAAAATTATTTCCGTTCCGCCTTCCCGGAGGCTCTTTTTTGCAGCGAATAGACGCTCCGGCGGACGAAATCGGCCCGCTCGCGCCACGAGCCGAGGCGGGCGAGCTCCTCCGCAGGGATCGGCTCGCCGACCAGGATGCGGAAATGCTTCCCTTTCTGGGAGAACATCTCGTCGGGCAGGAAGAGCATCTCCAGGTTGAAGCCCACCCCCAGCCGGCGGCGCAGGTTCGAAAGGCGGTAGAAGAAGCGCGACAGCTCCCCCTCGACGAAGACGGGGACCACGGTCCGGCCCGACGAGGCGGCCCGCTTCACGAAGTTGGTCTTCCATTCGAGGTCCTCGACCCGTCCGCCGATGCGGCGCGAGCACAGCCCCGCCGGAAAGGTCAGAATCGGCAGGTCGCCGGCGAAAGCCTCGTCGAAGCGGCGGAGGCACTCGGCACTCTGTCCGCCGTGCTTATTGACCGGAATCCACAGCGGACGCAGCGGTTCGAGGTGCATCAGCAGGTCGTTCACCACCACACGCGCATCGCCGAAGTGGCCGATCAGTTCGTCGGCCAGCATCATCCCGTCCATGCCCCCGAAGGGATGGTTCGAGGCGAAGAGCCAGCGTCCCCGGGGGTCGAGCCGCTCCAGCCCCTCGATCGAATAGGTCACGTCCCAGAAACGGAAGCAGGAGCGGATGAACTCCCGGGGCGGCAGCGCGGAGTATTCGCTCAGCATGTAATTGATCTCGTCCTGATGGATGGTCTTCTCCAGCCACCGGACCACCGGACGGGGCACCCAGCGGGCCGCTCCCGGCGCCTTCGAGCGCAATATGGCTCCAACATCTATCTTCGGCATCTTTCTGTTCGCTTTTGCGGGGTCGTTCGCTCGCCTCGGCGCAATCCGAACAAGTTCGGATCTTCGAAAACCTCCTAAAAAATCTACCACAAATATAGCAAATTTCTGCCGCAAAATCCCTAACTTTACCGTCCGAATACAAGCCTGTTCTATGACCTCCGCATACCACACCCCCGTATTGCTCGAAGAATCCGTCGGTTGGCTCGATATCGCCCCTTCGGGGACCTACGTCGATCTGACCTTCGGCGGAGGCGGCCACTCGCGCCGCATCCTCGAATCGCTGGGCGGCGCAGGCCGGCTCTACTCCTTCGACCAGGACCGCGACACGCGCGCCAACTGTCCGGACGACAGCCGGTTCCACTACGTCGAAAGCAACTTCCGCTTCCTGCGCGGCGCACTCCGCCTACGCGGCGTGACCGAAGTCGATGGCATTCTGGCCGACCTGGGGGTCTCGTCCCACCACTTCGATGCCCTCGAACGGGGCTTCTCCTTCCGGGGTTCCGCACCGCTCGACATGCGGATGAACCAGCGCGGCGGCCGCACCGCGGCCGACCTGGTCAATACGCTCGATGCCGACGCACTGACCCGCATTCTGGGCGACTGGGGCGAAATCGACACCCCCTGGAAGGTGGCGGGCTGCATCGTCCGCGCGCGTGCCGCGCAGCCGATCCGCACGACCGCCGAACTGGTGGCGGCCGTCGCCCCCTGCACCCCGAAAAAGGACGAGGCGAAGTTTCTGACCAAGCTGTTCCAGGCCCTGCGCATCGAGGTAAACGGGGAGATGGAGGCGCTCAAGATGGCGCTCGAACAGAGCCTCAAGGTGTTGCGTCCGGGCGGACGGCTGGTGGTCATCTCCTACCATTCGCTCGAAGACCGGCTCGTGAAGAACTTCCTGCGCAGCGGCAACTTCGAGGGACGCATCGAAAAAGACTTCTACGGGCGGGCCGAAACTCCGTTCGAGGTGCTTACCCGCAAGGCCGTGACCCCCTCCGGAGAGGAGCTAGCACGCAACCCCCGCTCGCGTTCGGCCAAGCTGCGCGCCGCCGTCAAACTGAAATAGCCCGCCGTCCCGCCATGAAATACAACGACCACGAGTTCGACCCGGTCTCCGACGAAGAGCTGGCCGCACGCCGGCAGGAGGAGGAGCTTTCGCGCCGCATCCGGCGCGAGGTGCTGCGCGTGCAGAGCGGCGAGGCGGAGGACGACATCCGCGCCGACCGCGAGCAGGAGGAGGCAGAACGGGAGGTTCGCGAAGAGGCCGAACGCCGCGAGCAGCGCCGCCGCTCGAATCTCTTCTGGCAGCTCATCTCGGGCAACATCCTCATCCGACAGGGGGCGGCCGAATACTACCGCTACATCATCTGCATCGCCGCCATGTTTCTGGTCAGCATCTTCGTCATGTTCACGGCGCTGCACCTCGACATGAAACACTCGCAGCTCGCACGCGAAGTGCAGCTGCTGCGCGAACGCTCGACCCGGCTCCAGGAGCAGCGCTTCCGCCACACGACCCACTCGGCCGTATCGGAGGAGCTGCGCCGGCGCGGCATCGAACTCCGCGACCCGACCGTCCCGGCAACCCTGCTGGACGACTGAACCCCACCGGCAATGAAACAGGAGAAATCACGGATAAAAAGCGATATTCTGCTGCGGGTCAGGATGCTCTACATGCTCTTCATCCTGGCCGGAGCCGTCATTTTCGCCCGGCTGATCTGGGTGCAGCTCTTCAGCTCGGAGGTCGCTTACAACGCCGACCGCCTGGCCGGGCGCATCTTCAGCGAAGAGATCATTCCCGCACAGCGGGGCAACATCCTCACACGCGACGGCGAACCGCTCGCCACCTCCATCTTCCGCTACCGGGTTGAGTTCGACTTCGGCAGCCCGGGACTCGACTCGGTCCGCATCTTCAACGAGCAGAGCGACTCGCTGGCCAAGCTCCTGTCCGCCTACTTCCGCGACAAGCCGGCCTCCGAATACCGGCGCATGTTCCGCACGGAGCATGCCCGCCGCTATCAGGTCAAATTCCGCAAAGACACGATGGTCGCCCGCTCCGAGGGGCGCATCGCCCGCTGGATCGACCGCCTGCTCGACCGGGAGTTCGTCCCCCGCAAGCTCTACGACACGCTGCGCGACCACACCCCCGTGCCCATCTTCCCCCGCGAGATCGACTACACGGAGTGGGAGACGCTGCGCAAATACCCGCTGCTGAACTGGAACATGGGCATGGTCTATAACCTGCGCGAAAGCGACCAGCGGGTCTATCCCCAGGGCGAACTGGGCCGCCGCACGATCGGCCTGACGGGCGACCGGGGCAACTACGGCATCGAGGCGGTCTATCGCGAGGAACTCGCCGGACGCGACGGCAAGACCACGCGCCAGCGCATCGCCCGCGGCTTCTACGGCCGCGTGGCCGACGGGGACAACGTCGATCCGATCGACGGCATGGACGTGGTGACGACACTCGACCTCGACGTGCAGGACGTGGCCAACCGCGCGCTGCGCGAGCAGATGGCCGCACAGAACGCCATCTGGGGCACGACGATCGTCATGGAGTCCCGCACGGGCGACATTCTGGCGATGGTCAATCTGGGCCGCACGCCCAGCGGCGGCTATGCCGAACGGGAAAACTACGCCATCGGACGCAACACAGAGCCGGGTTCGACCTTCAAGCTGGCCTCGATGCTGCTGCTGCTCGACGATGCCTCGATGCCGATGAGCCAGACCTACGACACGGGCGACGGCAAGGTCGTCAAGGTGGGCGGCATCCCCGTGCGCGACTCGCACGGCGGGTTCCGCGACATGGACTTCATCACGGCGGTGGCCCAGTCGTCGAACGTCTATTTCGCCAAGGCGATCTGGGAGCGCTACGCCGACAAGAAGGAGCGGTACAGCGACTTCCTGCGCGAGCGGCTCCATCTGGACCGCACCGTCGGGCTGGAGGCCTTCGGCGAGAAACCGCCCTTCTTCCAGGACTGGAAGGAGGTGCCCGACCCCAACAGCATGCTCGTTCGCCGCAGCTTCGGCTACCGCATCAAGCTCGCGCCCATTCAGGTCATCACGCTCTACAACGCCGTGGCCAACGACGGACGGATGATCGCCCCGCGCCTCATCCGCGAACTGCGGCGCGGCGACGAGGTGGTCAAGCGCTTCAAGACCCGCACGCTCGTCGATCGGATCTGCTCCGACGCGACGCTGCGCGAGGTGCGACGCATGCTCGAAAGCGTCGGCACGGAGGGTACGGGTGCCAACTTCTTCCGCGACACCACCCTTTTCCGCGTGGCAACCAAGACCGGAACGGCCCAGTATGCCGACGAACGGATCGGCTACCGCGACGGATACTACGTGGGCAGCACGGTGGCCTATTTCCCGGCCGATGCCCCCCGCTACACGGTGCTCACGACCATCCACACCAAGCGGCAGGGCGGAAAAGCCTATTACGGCGGACCGCTGGCGGGTCCGGTCGTCAAGAAGGTCGTCACGTTCCTCTTCAACCGCACGGACGACCGCCAGACCCTCGCCGACAAGGCGGAACGCAACCGCCATCCGGAGCGCATCAAGGGGGGCGACATCGCTCAGATCCGCCGCGTGGCCGACAAGCTGTCGCCCCGCACCGCGTTCGACGAGCGGACGGGCTGGGGCACGGTGCGGATCGACTCGCAGCAGGTGGCCCGCATTACCGCACTCCCCGACCAACCCGGCACGATGCCGAACGTGGTGGGCATGGGACTCAAGGACGCGCTCTTCCTGCTCGAAAGCCGGGGGGCGAAGGTCGCCTTCACGGGGCGCGGCACCGTCAGACAACAAAGCATCGCGCCCGGGGCGAAGATCGCGCCGGGGACGACCGTTACCATAACACTCAGATAGAGAAAGAATCATGAAACGAATTCAGGATCTGATCGCCGATCTGCCGTCGGTGCGGACGGCAGGCGATACGCAAACCGAAATAGAACGGCTCGTGTACGACTCGCGCCGCATCGCCCCGGGCGACTGCTTCTTCGCCGTCAGCGGCACGCAGTGCGACGGCCACGACTACATCGAGGCGGCCGTCGCCGCTGGAGCGCGGGCCGTCGTCTGCGAACGGCTGCCCGAACGGATCGACCCGGCGGTCTGCTACGTGGAGGTCGGCGACACGCAGGCGGCGATGGCCGGGATGGCCGCCGCATTCTACGGCCACCCGAGCCGGCAGCTGCGGCTGGTGGGCATCACGGGCACCAACGGCAAGACGACCACCGCGACGCTGCTCTACGACCTCTTCCGCCTGCTCGGCTACAAGGCGGGCCTGATCTCGACGGTGGTCTATCGCATTGACGAAGAGCGCATCGAATCGACCCATACCACCCCCGATGCCATCCGCCTGAACGAGATGATGGCCCGCATGGTCGAAAAGGGGTGCGACTACTGCTTCATGGAGGTCTCCTCGCACGCCATCGTGCAGGAGCGCATCCGGGGGCTGCACTTCGCGGGCGGTATCTTCTCGAACATCACGCACGACCACCTGGACTACCACAAGACCTTCGCCGAATACATCCGGGCCAAGAAGCTCTTCTTCGACGCGCTGCCCCGCGAGGCCTTCGCGCTGATCAACGCCGACGACCGCAACGGCCGGGTCATGGTGCAGAACACCGCGGCCCGCGTCCGGACCCTCTCGCTCCAGTCGCCCGCCGACTTCCGCTGCCGGATCCTCGAAACCCATCCCGACGGCATGGAGCTGCGGATCGACAACCGCGAGATCTGGGTCCGCTTCCTGGGCCGTTTCAACGCCTACAACCTGCTGAGCGTCTATGCCGCGGCGCAGCTGCTGGGCGCGGGAGAGGAGGAGACGCTCCGCACGCTGAGCACACTGCAGCCCGTAAGCGGGCGCTTCGAATTCGTGCGCGCCGCGAACGGCACGACGGCTATCGTCGATTACGCCCACACGCCCGATGCGTTGGAGAAGGTACTCCAGACCGTCGAGGAGATCCGCCGCGCCCCCCAGCAGCTTCTGGTCGTCTGCGGCTGCGGCGGCGACCGCGACCGCACCAAGCGGCCCGAAATGGCGCGCATCGCCACCCGATACGCCACCACGGCCATCTTTACCTCGGACAACCCCCCCCCCGCCCGGGCGCTT
>CAMWGZ010000026.1 GCA_947173915.1 uncultured Alistipes sp. | reverse complement strand
CGGTGGGGCATGTCGCCGACGATGTTGTACCATTGGGTGGGGAGCTGCGACTCCGGGAGCAGAATTTTTTTCGTTTTCATGACAAGTTGTTTTTATGGTTCTGTAAAGCCGCTTGCCATGCCGGAGACGAAAAAACGTTGTTTGCGACACGGCAAACAACGTTTTTTGTTTCTAAAGGGGTAATTCGCTGAACTGTCTCATACACGTGCGGAATCACGCTCATTGTTTGCCTGAGGGAACAAGGAGCGCCACCACCAATAGTTGCGTGCAGAGAATCGTTTCATTGAATTTTTCTTTTGCGGAAGCAAATATAGTTTAATTTTTCAAAATACAAGTCATTCTTTGAATTATTTTCTTAATTCAGCCTTGTTTATCGGCTGTGATCGCTCTCGGCAGAGGCTGGAGCAGTGCTGCTTGGTCGGTCGTATCCCGTCGGAGAGGGGCGGAGGGGGAGCGGCCGCAGCACCGGAGGCTGGCGGAGCAGGGCGGAAGCAAAACGGCCGGAGGCAACCCCTCCGGCCGTAACGTAACAGTGTCCGCGTCGTATATTGCGCGGTTCTATTTTTCGAATCCCTTGCCGATCGCCAGGAAGTCCTCGGCCTTGAGGGCTGCGCCGCCGATCAGTCCGCCGTCCACGTCCTCTTTGGCGAAGAGCTCCGCCGCGTTCGAGGGCTTGCATGAACCGCCGTAGAGAATCGGGGTCTGCTCGGCCGCCTCGCGGAACTGTTTGCGGAGGATCGAACGGATGTGGGCATGGATCTCCTGCGCCTGATCCGCCGTTGCGGTCTTGCCCGTGCCGATGGCCCAGACGGGTTCGTAGGCGATCGTCGTGCGGGCGAACTGCTCGGGCGTGAGGTTGTAAACCACCTCTTCGATCTGACGCTTTACCACGTCGAAGTGACGGCCGGCCTCGCGCTCTTCGAGGTTCTCGCCGACGCAGTAGATCGGTTGCAGGTCGTTGGCGAAAGCCTGCGCCATCTTGCGGTTGAGCGTCTCGGAGGTCTCGCCGTAATATTGGCGGCGCTCCGAATGACCCAGGATCACGTAGCGGCAGCCGAGTGCGGCGATCATGGCAGCCGATACCTCGCCCGTGTAGGCGCCTTTCTCTTCGGCGGCGCAGTTCTGCGCACCGACTTCGATGTCCGAACCCCGGAGCGCGTCGATCACGCCGCAGAGGTGGGTAAAGGGCGGGCAGACGATGAAGTTCACGCACGAGCACCCCTCGTTGCGTCCTGCGGCCACGTTGCGAGCCAGTTCGATACCTTCGGTGGGAAGCGTATTCATCTTCCAGTTGCCGGCGACGATTTTCTTTCTCATATTTTTGGGTTTAGGGTATATCAGATAATAGATTGCGGCGAGTACGGCTCCGGTCAGCGTGGCGACCAGCAGCCGTTCGTCGATCCGGGGTGCGCGGTCCAGCACGAGGGCCAGCGTGGGGAGTGCCGCCAGCACGGGAAGCGCATAGTTCCAAAAGAGGAACCACTGCTGCGCCTTGCCCCGCAGGCGGTGCCACACCCGGTAGCCGAGGGCGAGCCAGAGCGTGCCCAGCGCCGCAGCGGCGACCAGAAACAGCCCCCACAGCGGCAGCAGCCCGCACAGTCGCAGGACGAGGGCCAGCAGGAGCATGCCCCCGGCGACGGCTGTCCGTATGCACTCTCTGCGCTTCATCTCCGGTTCCGCCGTTATGCTGTTATTCGTCCTGCCCGCACCACTTCCGGACCTCCTCCATCGAGGGGGCCTTCAGTCCGAGTTTGTTCTTCTTGTTGAAGCCGCACAGGTCGTTGAAGAACTTGCCGGGAGCCAGCTTGCGGAGCGACTCGACGGTCAGGTAACCCATCTTCTGGACCACGGCGACCCACTCCTCGGGAATGCCGAGGGCGGTGTACTTCTCGACGGGGTCGTTCACGGGTTTCTTTTCGGGGCGCATCTGCGGGAAGAAGAGCACGTCCTGGATGGAGGACTGGCCCGTCATGAGCATCGTCAGACGGTCGATGCCGATGCCCATGCCCGAGCACTGCGGCATGCCGTATTCGAGCGCGCGGACGAAGTCCATGTCGATGAACATCGCCTCGTCGTCGCCCTTCTCCGAGAGGCGGAGCTGCTCCTGGAAGCGCTCCAGCTGGTCGATCGGGTCGTTCAGCTCGGAGTAGGCGTTGCAAAGCTCCTTGCCGTTCACGAAAAGCTCGAAGCGCTCGGTCAGTTCGGGGTTCGCGCGGTGGCGCTTGCAGAGGGGCGACATCTCGATCGGGTAGTCGGTCACGAAGGTGGGCTGCACCAGCTCCTCCTCGCAGTACTGGCCGAAGATGGCATCGATGAGCTTGCCTTTGCCCATCGTCGCGTCGATCTCGACATCGAGCCGCTTGCATGCCTCGCGCAGCTGCTCCTCGCTCTGTCCCGTAATGTCGTAGCCGGTCTTCTCGCGGATGGCATCGGTCATCGAAAGGCGGCGGAACGGAGCCTTGAACGAGATGGTGCGGCCGTCGATCTCCACGTCGGTGGTGCCGTTGGTGGCCAGCGCCACCCGTTCGAGCATCTGCTCGGTGAACTCCATCATCCAGAGGTAGTCCTTGTAGGCGACGTAGATCTCCATGCAGGTAAATTCGGGGTTGTGCGTGCGGTCCATGCCCTCGTTGCGGAAGTTCTTGCCGAACTCGTACACGCCGTCGAATCCGCCGACGATCAGCCGCTTGAGGTACAGCTCCGTCGCGATGCGCAGGTAGAGGTCCGTATCGAGCGAGTTGTGGTGCGTGATGAAGGGCCGGGCCGACGCACCGCCCGGGATGGGCTGGAGAATCGGGGTCTCGACCTCGACGTATCCTTTCGAGTTGAAATATTCGCGCATGGCGGCCATGATCCGCGAGCGCTTGACGAAGGTATCCTTGACCTGCGGATTGACGATCAGGTCGAGGTAGCGCTGGCGGTAGCGGACTTCGGGGTCGGTAAAGGCATCGAACGTCTTGCCGTCCTTCTCCTTGACCACGGGCAGCGGGCGGATCGACTTCGAGAGCACAGTGAACTGCCGGCAGTGGACGGAGAGTTCGCCCGTGTTGGTGTGGAACGCGAAGCCCTCGATGCCGACGATGTCGCCGATGTCGAGCAGCTTCTTGAACACCGTGTTGTAGCGCGTGGGGTCGCCCTCGGGACATACGTCGTCGCGGCGGATATAGACCTGGATGCGGCCCGTGTGGTCCTGCAGTTCGAAGAAGGAGACGCTGCCCATGATGCGGCGCGACATGATGCGGCCCGCGATGCGGACCTGCTGGTAGTTCTCCTTCGCGGGGTCGAAGTTTTCCGCTATTTCACGTGCCGTCGCCGTCACTTCGTAGCGGGCGGCGGGGTAAGGTTCGATGCCGAGTTCGCGCAGCGCGGCGAGCGACTGGCGGCGCAACTGTTCCTGTTCGCTGAGTTCGATGCTCATGTTTTCTATCTTATTTTCGTTTGAAACGGGTTTATTCCGCAAAATTAGTAAATTTTGCCGGATAACGGGTGCCGCTGCGGGGCTTTTGCAGGGCACCGCATGCTTTTTCCGCCCGGAGCGTGCGGGGGATTTCGGAATCCGGGGCGTGCGTACTCCGCCGGGGGGGGAGCTATTCGCCTTTCGCGCGGAGCGGTCCGAGGAGGCCTCTGCCCGCCTTCTCGTAGAGCAGTAACATGGCCCAGCCCGTTGCCGCTCCCACGCCGGCACCCAGCAGCAGGTCGAGGGGGAAGTGCTTGGCCAGGTAGATGCGCGAGTAGCAGATCGCGATGGTCGCGGCGATGCCCAGCAGGGTAAACCAGCGGCGGCGGATGACCGCTCCGGCGAGTGTGACCACCGCGACGATGGTCGCGGCGTGGGAGGAGACCGTGCCGTAGCGTCCGGCGACGGCTCCGGCCGGAACGTGAACCCGGTCGGGTGCGGGAAGCCCCTCCGCACGCCAGCGGAAGAGCGTGTCGGCGGGAATATCCAGCCCTTCGAGCTGCGGGGAGAACATCGGCCGCCAGCGGGGCGGGAAGTCGGACCAGAGGTGCTTGAGGGGCCCCGAGTGTTTGAAGATGCCGCAGATCATGTCGGAGAGGACCAGAGCCAGGACCAGCGCCGCCACGAAGAGCAGCGTGTTGCGCCAGCCGTACCGCCTCCATACGAGCCAGAGGATCAGCAGGTAGAATGGGATCCAGAGCGCTGTGCCCGAGAGGAGCGTCATCAGACGGTCGAGGGTCGGGCCGCCGTCGAAGTTGAGGGCCAGAAAGAGCTTTTCGTCGAAAGAGAGTTGCATGTTCGGGTCAGAATTGGAAATAGATGAAGGGTTGTATGTCGCTCGACTTGACCTGCATGACCACCCAGACCACGACTGTGGCCAGCAGTACCTGGGCGGCCAGGGGCAGTCCCGTTACGAAGCGGCGCGCCCGGCGGTCGCAGCTTCCCGGCAGCAGATGGAGCAGGTAGCCGAGGCCGATGAGCAGAAATACGCCGGTGTAGCCGGAGAAGAGCTGCGGGGCGATCGCCGCGTTGAAGTGGCGGAAGATTTGCCGCAGCATCAGACCGACGGTCTGCATCGACTCGGCCCGGAACATGAGCCAGCCGAAGCAGACGAGATTGAAGGTAAGGAAGATGCCGGGAATGCGCCAGTACCAGCGCATCTGGTGTCCGAGGGCTTTCGAGCCGGGGACCGCCCGCATCCAGAGCTTGTGGAGCGCGAGCGCCAGTCCGTGCAGCCCGCCCCAGAGGATGAAGCGCACGGCCGCGCCGTGCCACAGTCCGCCCAGCAGCATGGTCAGCATCAGGTTGAGGTAGGTGCGCACCCGTCCCTTGCGGTTGCCGCCCAGCGAAATGTAGAGGTAGTCGCGCAGCCAGGAGGAGAGCGATATGTGCCAGCGCCGCCAGAATTCGGTGATGGTGGCCGACTTGTAGGGGGCATCGAAGTTCTTCGGGAAGCGGAAGCCCAGCAGCAGGGCGATGCCGATGGCCATGTCGGAGTAGCCCGAGAAGTCGCAGTAGATCTGCAGGGCGTAGGCGTAGATGCCCGTCAGGCACTCGAAGCCGGAGTAGAGCAGCGGATCGTCGAAGATGCGATCGACGAAGTTGAGCGAGATGTAGTCCGAGATGACCGCCTTCTTGAACAGGCCGGTCAGGATCAGAAAGACTCCCGAGCCGAACATTTCGCGCGTGATGCGGATCGGGTTGCGGCGGATCTGGGGGATGAAGTCGCGGGCGCGGACGATCGGCCCGGCCACCAGCTGGGGGAAGAACGAGAGGTAGAAGAGGTAGTCGCCCCAGCGGTCGAGCGGCCGCAGCTCGCCCCGGTAGATGTCGATGGTATAGCTCATCGACTGGAAGACGAAGAACGAGATGCCGACCGGCAGGAAGATGTTCCGGAAGTCGAGAAATCCCTCTCCGAAGAGGTCGTTGGCGATGCCGATCAGGAAATTGGTGTACTTGAAGTAGCCCAGCATGCCCAGATTGACCAGCACGCTCAGCAGCACCAGCCACCGCCTGGCGCCTCTGCCTTCGGTGCGGAAGATGGCCCGGGCGATCCAGAAGTCGCTGACCGAGGCGAAGACGAGCAGCAGGAAGTAGATGCCGCTCGACTTGTAATAGAAGTAGAGCGAGAAGAGGATCACATAGACGATGCGTGCGGTCGCGGCGCTGCGCAGCCGGCCGTAGAGGAGCAGGAAGCCCGCGAAGAGGAACAGGAACAGCCCGCTGCTGAAGATCAGCGGCTGCTGGGGATCGTAGCTCAGCAGCGAGCAGAGTTTCCCGAAGATATGTTCTTCCGCTCGGACCGTCATCGCTCGGGGTGGTTGCGCAGGTTGCGGCCGACCGGCCGTGCGGAGCGGATCAGCGCCTCTTCGAGCGGCGTGATGCGGGCGCTGTCTGCGATGTTGGCATGGGCGACCCGGACGGACAGCGGATGGCGGCGGACCGCGTCGTCGATCGCGTCGCAAAGCCCCCAGGCGATGCGGCGGCCGCCCGCGAAGTTGATGTGGGTGTAGTCCTTGCCGGCCCACCCCTCGGCGACGAAGCGCGCCATGCCGCCGAGCGACTGCATGGCCCGGTAGGTGTTCCAGAAGGCGGCTCCGGAGGCTTCGGCCGCAGCGCGCTGGGCCTCGACCATGAACGGTGCGGAGGCCATCGGCACGAACCGATCCTCCTCCTTGATGCTGCGGTCGCTGACGCTCATAACCAGCACCGCGGCTCGGGGAAAGCAGTGGCGGACGTAGGCGATCATCTTCTCGATCTGCTCGCCGTAGCGTGCGTAGTTGCGGAGGTCGGGCTGGAGGATGTTGAGTCCGTACTGGAGGATTACCAGGTCGTAGCCGAGCATCCGGTCGGCCTGGGCGTTGAGTGCGGGCGAGGTGCGGAACATGGCCTGGCCGTTGTTGCTGCGGATCGAGTAGTTATCGACCGCCACGCCCGGCGACGACTCGAACAGCGCTCCGTAACCCACCACGCCCCCGGCTCCCGAGAGCACCGAGAACTCCAGCGAGCGGACGGTGCCCCGCACGGCGATCTGGCGCATCAGGGGCGAGCCCTCGATCTCGAAGATACGGCTCGCCGTGTCATTGACCGTCACTTCGATGCGGCTGTCCGAGCGGCTCAGGAAGAGGATGCGTGCGGTGTTGCACTGCTCCAGGCAGGCCCGCTCGGAGGTTCCCTCCCAGCGGGTCGATGCCCCGTCGGCCGGCTGGCAGACCCAGCCCGAGACGCAGTAGCTGTCGGCCAGCGCTTCGGGGGTGGTGCGGCGCTGCATGACGTTGTAGCTGTTCCAGCCCTTCGAGGTCGTGCGGATCGTGCGGCGGAAGTCGGTCAGGGGCGAGGCCGCCGGCGCGAATCCGGCACCGCCGCCGCCGTAGCGGAGCTGCAGCTGTTCGCGCAGGTCCGAAGTGAGAATGTCGCCTTCGATGAACGAGTCGCCCATCACGGCGATGCGCACGAGCGAGTCGCCCCGCTGCAACTTGCGGCAGAAGGCTGCGAAGCGGCCGGTGGTGTCGAAATCCTCGATGGGGACCAGTTGCGGCAGCCTCCGCGTCGTGTCGCTCTGCCCCGCTGCGGGGGGAGTCGTTGCCGCCGCCGGCCCGTCGAGCGTCCATTCGTAGGTCGCGGGGGCCTCCCGGGGTGCGGTGTCGGCGACCAGCCGGGCGACCTGCTGGAGGTCGATCCGGAACTCCTCCTCGTCGATCGCGTCGAGGAGCGGCTCCTCCGCCTCTACGGCCTCCTCTTCGAAGCGGATCAGCTCCGAGAGGATGTTGGCCCGCTTGAGACGGATCCCGCCGACGGTCTGCGGCGGGACGAAGCTCAGGAGGATCAGTGCGGCCACAAGCGCCACCGCAGCCGTACGGCTGCGGTGCGTGTAATCGGGTTCGGGGGTCATCAGTCGCGTCTTCCTCCCAGGATGATGAGAATGTAGTAGAGCAGCGAGGCGACGGCGCTGAGCGCTGTGACCAGGTAGGTGCGGGCCGCCCACGAGAGGGCTTCGCGCGCCTGTGTCAGCTGGCGGCCTTCGAGCGTGCGGCTGCTCTGGAGCCAGGCCAGCGCGCGCTGCGAGGCGTTGTACTCGACCGGGAGGGTAATGATCGAGAAGAGGGCCGAGACTCCGATCATGCCGATGCCGATCCAGCAGAGCAGCTCGTTCTGGGTCGTGGCCAGGATTACCAGGCCGATGATGACCACGAAGGTGGCCATCCGCGAGGAGAACTGCACGATCGGCACCAGCTGCGACCGCAGCGCCAGCGGGGCATAGCCTTGGGCGTGCTGGATCGCGTGGCCGCACTCGTGGCAGGCGACGGCTGCGGCCGCCACGCTGCGGCTCGAATAGACGGCGTCGCTCAGATTGACGGTCATCGTCTGGGGGTTGAAGTGGTCGGTCAGCATGCCGCCCACGTGGGTAATCCGGACGTTGTGGACGTTGTTTTCGCGCAGCATCTTCTCGGCCACCTCCGCGCCGGTCAGACCGCCGGGGAAGGGGATCTCCGAGTATTTCTTGAAGACGTGTTGCAGGCGGGCCTGGACCGCATAGCCCAGGATGCCGATCGCGATGATGAGCAGGAACATGCCCGTCGTTGCCGCATCGTATCGAGCGGCACCCTCCGTCGCGTAGTAGCCGCTCTGGAGCAGGGAGAGGATTTGCAGCATAGGATGTTTGTTTTGCCGGCGGCGGCTCCGGAATGCGGATCGGGTCCGTGCTGCGGCGCTCCGCCGAAGGTGGAAATTACGGTGTTACTTGCGGTGGGTGTAGTAGGCCCCCGCCTGCTGGGAGGGCATCAGTACGATGTCGTTCACGTTCATGTGGGCGGGCAGCTGCACGATCCAGGCGATCGCCTCGGCGATGTCGTCGCCCGTGAGCGGCGTGACACCCCGGTAGGTGTCGTCGGCCCGCCGGCGGTCGCCGTGAAAGCGCACGAGCGAAAATTCGGTCTCGACCATGCCGGGGCGGATCTCGCTTACCTTGATTCCGCTCTGGAGCAGGTCGGCCCGCATCGCCTGCGAGATGGCGTGCACGGCGTGCTTCGAGGCGCAGTACACGGCACCGTTCTCGTAAGGCTCCGTGCCGGCGATCGAGCCGATGTTGATGACGTGGCCCGAGCCTGCGGCGACCATTTTGGGCGTTACCGTGCGCGTGACGTAGAGCAGTCCCTTGACGTTGGTGTCGATCATCGCGTCCCAGTCGGCCGACGATCCCCGGTCGATGTGCTCCAGCCCGGCGGCCAGTCCGGCGTTATTGACCAGCAGGTCGATCCGTTCGAGGGGTTCGAGCGCGGCGATGCAGGCCTGCTCGTCGCGCACGTCGAAGCAGAGCGTGCGGCACGTTCCTCCGGCGGCTTCGATTTCGGCGCGCAGCGCTTCGAGCCGCTCGGCGCGGCGGCCGGTGGCGATGATCCCGTATCCGAGGGAGGCCAGGCGCAGGGCCGTTGCGCGGCCGATGCCCGAGGTGGCTCCCGTGATTAAAGCTTGTTTTTTCATACGCTTGGAATTATCCGCATAATTTCGGGCAAAAATAAGAAATTATTGTGTTACTTTGCATACAAATAACGCGCAAAATAGGAATGGGTTGAATCTCGAATGGTTCATAGCGTGCAGAATCGCCCGCCCGGCGCCCGGCAACCGTCCGGGCGTGATGGTGCGCATCGCCGTCTGGGCGGTGGCGCTCAGCGTGGCGGTCATGATCGTGGCGCTGGCCGTGGTCATGGGATTCCGGCGGGAGATTACCGACCGGGTCGCCGGCTTTTCGGCCCACGTGGTGCTGACCGACCGGCGGAGCGATCCTGCGGTCCGCATCCGTCCCGTGCCTCGGACCGAGGCGCTCGAATCCCTCGTGCGCGAAGCGGGCGAGGTGGAGCGGATCGCCCCCTATGCCGTGCGGGGCGGGGTCGTGAAGAGCGGCGATGCGATCGTTCCGCTGCTGCTCAAGGGGGTCGATGGCAGTTACGACGCTTCGTTCTTCGAGCGGTATCTGGTGGAGGGGAGCTTTCCCCGCGTGGGCGACTCGCTCCGCACCAAGGAGCTGCTTCTCTCCCGCGAGACGGCACGCCGGGCACGCCTTGCGCCGGGCGACCGGGTCGAACTGCTCTTTCTGGAGGAGGACGGTGCCCTGCGCCGCGACCGGTTCAAGGTGTCGGGACTCTACTTCACGGGGATGGAGAGCTTCGACCGGATGCTGGCTCTGACCGACCTGAGGAACGTGCAGCGGCTCTGCGGCTTTGCGGCGGACGAGGTGGCGGGCTACGAGATCGCTCTGCGTCGGCCGGATGAGGCGCAGGAGTACGCCTCGCGCCTGAACGACGCGCTCTTTTTCAGCGGGACGGGACGAGACTATCCCCACCTTGCGGCCGCCGATGCGCAGCGCGCCCATGCGGGGGTCTTCGACTGGCTGCGCACGCACGACGTGAACGCTGCGGTGGTGCTGGCGATCATGACCGTCGTGGCGCTCTTCAATATGTCGGTGGCGCTGCTTACGCTGGTGTTCGAACGCACGCGGATGATCGGCCTGCTCAAGACGCTGGGGATGGGCAACCGCTCGATCCGGCGCATCTTTCTCTACCGCGCCTCGCTGACCGTCGTGCGCGGCGTGGCGTGGGGCAATGCCATCGGACTGGGTATCTGTCTGATGCAGCGCTGCTGCCATCTGGTCCGGCTCGACCCCGAGGGGTATGTCCTCTCGGAGATGCCCGTAGCCTTCGGCCTGGGGTGGTGGCTGGCGCTCAATGTCGGGGTGGTGGCCGTCATCGTGGCGCTGCTGGTGGTGCCCGCCTCGCTTATCGCGCATGTCAGGCCGGACGAGGCGATCCGGTATAACTCATAAAAAAGCGAAAATGAAACCTTACGATACGCAACAGACCAAGAAGGAGCAGGTGCGCGAGATGTTCGACCGCATCGCTCCGGCATACGACCGGCTGAACCACACCTTGTCGTTCCTGGTGGATAAGCTGTGGCGCCGCCGCGTGGTGCGGCTGGTGCGGCGCATGAAACCCCGCCGCATCCTCGACCTGGCGACCGGAACTGGCGCCCTGGAGATCGCGCTGGCGCGCCGAA
>CAMWGZ010000025.1 GCA_947173915.1 uncultured Alistipes sp. | reverse complement strand
CCTGCGAGGCGGGGATGGGCCAGCGCCTCGCCGTAGAGGGCGGCGAGCCGCCCGACGGGTGCGTGGGTGTTGGAGTGGGGCTGGAAGTAGGCCAGGCAGCGGCCCGCCGTGCGGCCGCGCGCTTCGTGGAAGGCGATGCCTTCATCGATCTGCTGCCGCAGCGGTTTGTCGGGCGAACAATAGAAAGGGGTAAAGGCCCGGTTGTCGCAGAATGCGCACCCCTCCCGTCCGATCGTTCCGTCCCGGTTGGGGCAGCTCATGCCCGCATCGACCGCGATCTTGCGCACCGCGCCGCCGTAGAGCCTGCGGCAGTAGGCCGCATAGCTGTGCCAGGGGCGTGTGTCTCCCCAGGGACGGATCTGCCGCTCTTCCATGCCGGATGCGGCATTACAGCCCCCAGTCGGCGGCGGTGCAGCGCTCCTTGGGCGCGGCCGCGACGTTGGTGAAGAACTCGAAGCCGGTCTTGCGTTCGATTTCGGCCACCGGCATCATGTACTCGGCCGTGATCTTGTCTTTGGTGCCGTACTTGGAGGTGTGGTCCAGCCAGAAGCCGGTGCAGATCATCTCGTCGGCCGCAAGCTCGTGCAGCGGTTTGCCCGTGTTGCCCGACTTCGAGCGCAGGAGCACCTTGTAGAAATGCGTGGGAACCACCACCCGCTGTCCGTTGATGTCCTCGCAGGTGCGGTTTTCGTTCTCGAAATAGGCCCCCGTCACTACGTAGAGCGTGTCGGAGCAGACCCAGTTTTTCTGACACTTTACCTCCAGGTCGTTCCAGATGCCGCCGTTGAACTCGTTCTGTATCTGCGGTGCCATGTTGGTGTAGTAGAAGGTGGTGCGGTTGATCGTCTGATCGACCTGGCGGTCGCTCGAGGCGACCATGTGGCCGCGCGAGTAGTTGCCTACGTAGGCTTGCTTCAGGTTGGGCTGCACCTCCTGGGGGATCGCCGGATCGTACTGCCATGCGTTCGTCCGCTTGGCGCTTCCCAGGTAGCATTCGTGCAGCGGCATGGCGGCCCAGACCGCGCAGCGCATCTCGGCGCTGTAGCATACCGAGTAGTTGCGTCCCGGCACGTCGTCCGGGCGCATGTGGTAGGCGTAGTAGTAGTCGCCCGCCTTCTCCACCTCGCGGGGCAGCTCGGCCCAGCCCGTGCGGTAAATCCCGCCGGAGGGCGTTGTGGAGTCATCGCCGGTCGTGAAGACCGCCTCTTCGCTCCGGAAGCGCTCCCCCTCCCGGTCGGCGTAGAGGTAGAAGGTGTATTCGGTCGCGGGGGTCAGCGCCTCGATCCGGACGCTCTTGGTTCCGGATCCCGCCGGAACGGGAACCTCTTCGAGGGACTCCGTCGCGTCGTTGCGCTTCCAGGCGAAGCCGACCGTGTAGTCGGCCGCCTGCGCGTCGTAGCTCAATTCGGCCGTGAGGGTCGCAGCCGTCTGCGTGATATCGACCGCGCGCGGGGTGCCGAACAGAGGCTCCGGCTGCGGGGCGGGCACCTCGCCTGCGGCGGGGGTGCGGAAGGTCTGCGAAAGAGGTGCGTCGAAGCGGATGCCTGCGACGACGGCGTAGCTGTACCAGCGGTATTCCGTCTCGGGTGCGAGGCCCGTCAGCGTGGCGCTGGCCGTGCGCTCGTCGTAGGCGGCGGCCACCTCGGTGTAGTCGCCCGGTCCTTCGGGCTTGTAGGCGAAGCCGGCCTGTTCGACCGCATGGTCGCTTGTGGGGACGATGCGGGCGGTCAGGACGACGCTGCGGTCGCCGGGGACGGCCTCCTGAATCTCGAAATCGGGACGGCTGGGTGCGGACGATGCCGGATCGTTCCCCTCGCACGAGGATACCGCGAGAAACGGCAGGAGCAGCAGGGAGAGTCTTTTCATGGAGAGAGTGTTTTTGGGTATTACGGATGTTCTGTTGTTTCGGATCGGGAGCGGTCGCTACTCGCGCTGTCTGGAGTCGATCCAGATCGTGACCGGACCGTCGTTGGTAAGCGTGACCTGCATGTCGGCACCGAAGATTCCGGTGGCTGCCGGAGTCCCCAGCCCCTCCCCGACGGCGGCGACGAAGCGTTCGTAGAGGGGGCGCGACACCGGTTCGGGGGCCGCCCTGACGTAGGAGGGGCGGTTGCCCTTGCGGGTCGAGGCGTGCAGCGTGAACTGGCTGACGACCAGGATCTGGCCGCCGGCCTGAAGCACGTCGCGGTTCATTACCCCCTCTTCGTCGTCGAAGATGCGCAGCCGCAGCAGTTTGCCCGTGAGCCAGTCGATGTCCTCCTGCGTGTCGGCCGCCTCGATGCCGACGAAGACCAGAAGGCCCCGCCCGATGGCGGAGTGCTGCCGGCCGCCGATCGCGACGGCCGCCTGCCTAACGCGCTGGATCAGGAGCCGCATGGGGTGTCGGTCGTTGCGGTTCGTGCGAAAAAGTCCCAGAGCCTGTCGCCGGCGGGCACGGGGGCCGTTACCTCGAGCGGCTCCCGGCGCACGGGATGGAAGAAGGCCACGCTGCGCGAGTGGAGCGAGATGCCGCCGTCGGGGTTCGAGCGGCGGGCACCGTACTTCAGGTCGCCCCGGATCGGGCATCCGATCTGCGCGAGCTGGGTGCGGATCTGGTGGTGGCGGCCCGTCAGCAGATCGACCTCGACCAGCGTGTAGCGGTCGCTCCGCCCGAGGGTGCGGTAGCGCAGCCGCGCCTCCTTGGCTTCGGGGCGGGGTGCGTCGAAAGCGCGCGAGCGGTTGTTGCGCGCGTCGCGCAGGATGTAGTGGCGCAGCTCGCCCTCCTCGGGATCGGGCTGCCGTTCGGTCAAGGCCCAGTAGCTCTTGCGGATCTCGCCGCGCCGGATCATCTCGTTCAGGCGGGCGAGCGCCTTCGAGGTCTTGGCGAAGAGCACCGCGCCGCTGACCGGCCGGTCGATGCGGTGGACCACGCCGAGAAAGGCATCGCCGGGTTTCGCGTCGCGCCGGCGCAGGAACGCCTTGATCTGGTCTTCGAGGGCGCTTTCGCCCGACGGATCGGGCTGCACCAGGTCGCCGCAATGTTTGTTTACCACCAGCAGGTGGTTGTCTTCGTAGAGTATGTCGTCGGGCGAGAACATGCCTTCGGGGTTTTTTCGGGGTTAGAGACGGAAGGTAAAGGGCAGCAGCAGCTCGGCCGAATCGACCGCGGTGGCGGTGCCGCCGCCGTACATGATGATGCGCATGGGCGATCCCTGGCGGCGCTCTGCATCGAGCAGCACCTGGCGGCACTGGCCGCAGGGGTAGCACTCCCGCTCGGAGGGCGACGAGGCGATGGCCAGCGCCTCGATCGGATCATCGGGGTGTTCGGCCAGCGTGTGGAAGAGCAGCGAGCGCTCGGCGCAGATGCCGGCGGGGAACACCTCGCTCTCCTGGTTGCTGCCGCGCACGATGCGTCCGCTGCGCAGCCGGGCTGCCGCGCCTACGCGGAAGTGCGAGTAGGGGGCGTAGGCCCTTTCGGTCGCCCGCAGCGCCTCGTCGATCAGCTGCCGGTCCTGTTCGGGCATCTGTGCCGGGGAGTCGTAGCGGGCGTAGTCGAAACGGAATGTCTTTTCCATGTGTCTTGCTCTTTTTGTCGGTCGGAAGAGGACCAAAGGTAGGCCGAATTTCCGGAATTCCCAAAATCCGGCCTGTCCTTGTCTGCCTCCTGCCGGACGGAACTATTCGAGGATGAATTTGGTCTGTACGTTGTATTCGAGGCGGATGGTGCGGAAGTCGATTCCGGCCTCCTCCTCGACGGCGGCCTCGGCCGTGTCGGAGGCGAAGCCTTTGGCGCGCATCATGACCGAGTTGTCGTAGTAGCGGGGCGAGATGTCGTAGTTGGCATCGTAGATATAGAAGCATTTGCCCGCCTTCTGGCCGATGGCCTCCGCCAGCGCCCGGGCCGAATCGCGCGCGTTGCGCACGGCCTCCAGCCGCACCTCCTGTTTGAGCGCGTCGATGCGCGAGTGGGTCACGCGCGCGATACTCACGTTGGTGATCCCCTTGTCGTTGAGCGCGGCGGTGACGGCCGCGACTTCCTGGGCCGAGCCGAGCAGCAGCTGGTATTTGGCGACGGCCGCCGCGCTGCTCTTCCGGAACAGATCGCTCGACAGATTGGCCATCTTGAGCTGCTTATCGACCGCTATGCCCAGCTTCCTGAGCGCGGAGACCAGCTGCCGCTGCTGCTCCTCGACCGTGACCTTGCCTTTCGACTCGCGCTCGTCGATGACGATCGAGAGGTAAAATTCGTCGGGCGCGATTTCGCGCTCGGCGCGGCCGTTTACCTGAATGTAGCTCGGGAAGTTCTCCTCGCTCTGGGCGAAGAGCGGTGCGGCCAGCATGAGGGCGGCCGCCAGAATCGTCCATTTTTTCATCGTCTTGTACGTTTTTATTAAGACCTATTTCGGCTGCCGCCCCTCGATTCGACTCGGCGCGGGCGGCGGGCCTTCTTTTGCAAATAACGCGGGTGCGGTGCGGTTTGGTATCCGGCCACCGCGCCGCAAGGCTACCTGCGCACCAGCTTCACGACGTTCTCGACGTGGTGCGTGTGGGGGAACATATCGACCGGCTGCACCGCCTCGACGCGGTAGTCGCCGTCGAGCAGCGCCAGGTCGCGGGCCTGCGTGGCGGGGTTGCAGCTCACATAGACGATCCGCCGGGGCGCGGCCCGCAGGATCACGTCGATGACCGGCTCATCGACTCCGGCGCGCGGCGGGTCGAGGATGATGACATCGGGACGGCCGTTGCGGGCGACGAACTCGTCGCTCAGCACCGCCTTCATGTCGCCGGCGTAGAACACCGTGTTTTCGATGCCGTTGAGCGCCGAGTTGATCCGCGCGTCCTCGATCGCCTCGGGGACGTACTCCACGCCCACCACCTTGGCGCACCGCGCCGCGCAGAAGTTGGCGATGGTGCCCGTGCCGGTGTAGAGGTCGTAGAGGGTCTCCTCTGGTTGCAGCGCCGCGAAGTCGCGGGCCACCTTGTAGAGTTCGTAGGCCTGGGCCGAGTTGGTCTGGTAGAACGACTTGGGGCCCACCTTGAACTGAAGCCCCTCCATCCGCTCGACGATGTGGTCCTTGCCCCGGTAGAGCACCGGCTCCAGGTCGGCGGTCGAGTCGTTCATCTTGTCGTTGATGACGTAATAGAGCGACGTGATCTCGGGGAAGCGCTCCGCGAGGTGGTCGAGCAGCGCGGCGATCTTCTCCCGCTCGTCGGCGTGGAAGACCACGATGACCATCACTTCGCCCGTCGAGGCGGTGCGGATCACCATGTTGCGCATCAGCCCGCGGTGCTCGCGCGGGTTGTGGAAGGTGTAGCCGTGTTCGATGCAGAAGCGCTTGGTCTCGGTGCGGATGGCGTTCGACGGTTCGGGCTGCAGCCAGCAGCGGTCGATGTCGAGCACCTTGTCGAACATGCCCGGGATGTGGAATCCGAGGGCCGGGGCATCGGCTATGTCGCCTGCCTCGGCGATCTCCTCGTAGGTCAGCCAGCGCCGCTCGGCGAAGGTGAATTCGAGCTTGTTGCGGTAGAAACGGGTCTCGGCCGAGGGGAGGCAGGGGGCGATCTCGGACAGTTCGATCTTGCCGATGCGCGTCAGCTGGTCGCGCACCTGGTCGGTCTTGAAGCGCAGCTGCTCGGCATAGGGCAGGTTCTGCCACTTGCAGCCGCCGCATACCCCGAAATGGGCGCAGAACGGCTCCTCGCGCAGGGGCGAGCGGTGGCGGTAGCGGACGACGAATCCCTCCATGTAGCGCCTCCGCATGGAGCGGATCTGGACATCGACCACGTCGCCCGGGACGGTCATCGGGACGAAGACCACTTTGTCGTTGTACCGGCCCATCGCCTTGCCTTCGGCGGCCAGCGTCGTTATTTCAAGCCCCTCGATGAGGGGGTAGTTCGCTTTCTTTCGTGCCATATCGTGTTTTCAACGCAGTGTTTTGCGTCGGTAAAGGTACGAATTTTTCGCTATGCGCCGCCGTTTTTTTTCGCCCGGGTCCGTTCGCGCAGCCGTCCCAGCCAGAAACCGATGCCGAACGGGATGCCGAGCACGGCGGCGGCGAAGAGGACGATCCACAGCAGCAGCCGGGCCACGAGTCCGGGCACCCGGTCCAATGCGTTGCTCAGTGCGGTATCGACCGCTTCGCGGGCCTGGTTGATGATCGCCTCGCGCTCGGCGGAGGCGTATCGCTGCAGTTCGGTCCGCTGGCGGTCCAGGTCGGCGAAGGCGTTATCGACCGCGTCGTTCATCGTGCCGATCAGGGCCGTCATCTCCTCGTTGAGGCTGCGGCCCATGTAGTCGGCGATCTGGGGCAGGTGCTCCATGACGGCCACCATGCGGTCGAAGTCGCGGCCCAGGCTGTCGAGCTGCTGCGTCAGGCGGCTGCGGAGGCTGTCCTGCTGCATCTGGAGTTCGAAAATGTCCTTCGACCAGCCGATGCTGCTTACCATCGCGTCCGATTCGCCGCCGAAGCGGTCGCCCAGGTCGGCGATCACGTCGGAGATCGACCCGACGTTGTATCGGGTTTCGACCCCTTTCTCCCGGAGGTATTCGATCCAGGGCAGGGTGGTATTGACCGGCGTGAATTTCGATCCGGTAACGGGGTTGGCCGCCATGTAGCCCGCCACGAACTCCCGCATCCGGCCGAACTCTTCCTTGGGCAGCACCCCCTGCGCCAGCCGTTCGGCCCTGCCGCTCAGCCGGGCGGTCGTCTTGCGCGCCAGCGGGGTCCGCTCGCCGAAGAGCAGCGAATCGGGCAGCCGGCGGAAGGCGCTGTCCATGCGGGCGCAGAGCAGCCAGGTGTCGATCAGCGCCACGTCGGGGTTCGACTGCATGGCCGCCGCGACGGCCGCGCGCGTGGCCTGCATCTTCCAGCGGATCGCCCGGATCTTCATCGGGATCTCGGGCGAGGCTGCCGCCAGCGAGTCGGCCGTGCGGCCGATCTCGTCGGTCAGGTCGTAGTAGAAGCCGCGCGTCATCATGCGGGTCTCGGCCTGCCTTTCGGGCAGCGGCGGGTTGCCCGTATCGACCGATACTTTCAGCAGGGAGCAGCCTCCCAGAAGGAGGGCCGCCGCAGCGGCGGCCAGAGGTGCGAGCGAAGTTCTGTTCATCCGTGTTCTTGTTTTGCGGGAGGAGCGCCGGTTGGCGGGGCGGTGTCTGCCGCTCCCGGGGCGACCGGCTCCCTTTTCGGGGAGCTTCGGCTTCAAAAGTAGCGATTATCCGCGAAATATCCCTATATTTGTACTCTTAAATCTATCTTTTCGTTATGAAGATCGCTTGTCTGACATTCAATCCGATTCAGGAGAATACATACGTCGTCTGGGACGATACGAACGAGTGCGCCGTGATCGACGCCGGAAACAGCACTTCCAAAGAGAATGCCGCACTCGACGCGTTCATCGCCCAGCACGGACTCAAACCCGTTCTGGCGCTCAACACCCACGGCCATTTCGATCATCTGCTCGGTGTCGAACACCTGCGCCGCACCTACGGGATTCCCTTCGCCCTTTCGGGCAAGGATGCTTTCCTGATCGAGACCGCTTCGGTCAGCGGCACCATTTACGGCGTTGCGATCGGCTCGATGCCCGTCCAGGTCGATATCAACCTGGACGAGCGGCGGGAGATCGCTTTCGGCCGGACGCTCCTGCGCGTCATCCCGACTCCGGGCCACACTCCGGGCCATGTCTCGCTCTTCGAGCCGCAGACGCAGAGCCTCTTTACGGGCGATACGCTCTTCCGCGAGAGCATCGGCCGCACCGACCTGCCGGGCGGCGACTATTCGTGGATCATGCGCTCGATTCTCGACGAGCTGCTGCCGCTGGGCGACGACGTGCGGGTCTATCCCGGCCACGGACCCGAGACCACGCTCGGCCACGAGACGCTCTACAACCCCTTTATCACGGAGGTGCTCAACCAGGAGGTAGGCTACAAATAACGGCCCGGCGGCGGAGCTGCGGCCGGTATTCTCCGGCCGGGACCGCGCCGCCGGCAATATTCCGCTCGGATGGCAACGATTCAGGCATTCTTTCACAGACTTCTCTACCGGACGCTTCCGCTCGAGGGCTACCTGCGGGCGGTCAGCCGGCTTTTCTTCCTGAGCTACCGGCTCGGGATCGGCCGCCGCAGCCGGGCGACCGAATATGTATATCATCTGCCGCAGCTGGTCGCTCCGGGCGACGTGGCGATCGACATCGGCGCCAACCTCGGCTACTACGCCCGGCCGCTCTCCCGCCGGGTGGGGAGTCGGGGACGGGTCTATGCCGTCGAACCCGTGCCCGTGATCTGCCGGGTGCTGCGCCGCAACCTGCGGGGGTGCGCCAACGTCGCGGTCTTCGAGTGCGCGCTGGGCGAGAGCTCCGGGCGCATCACGATGAGCAATGACTCCGTGCGCGAGGAGGGCTACTTCGGCACGGGCCGCAATGCGGTGGGCGACGCGGCCGCCCCGGAGGCGCTCCGCTTCGAGGCGCGCATGGAGCGGGGCACCGATCTATTCGCCGGTCTCGAGCGCCTCGACTTCGTCAAGTGCGACGTGGAGGGGTACGAGACGGTGGTGCTCGGCCAGATGCGGCCGCTGCTCGAACGTTTCCGGCCGAGGGTGCTGGTCGAGACGGGCGGTGTGAACCGCCCCCGGATCGTCGCCCTCTTCACGGAGCTGGGCTACCGGGGCTATACGCTCGACGGGGGGCGGGAGGTGCCGCTGGCCGCCGGCTCCGACAAAGACATCATTTTCCGACCCGACCCGATACGATAACGACCCATTGACATGAGAATAGACATCCTGACCGTCGTCCCCGAGCTGCTCTGCTCGCCGCTGAACGAATCGATCCTCAAGCGGGCGCAGGAGCGGGGACTGGTCGAAATCCGAATCCACAACCTGCGGGACTATACCGACGACAAGCGCCGCACCACGGACGACTACCCCTTCGGGGGCGAGGCGGGCATGGTGATGAAGATCGAGCCGGTCTATCGCTGCATCGAGACGCTCCGGGCCGAGCGGCCCTACGACGAGGTGATCTACACCTCGCCCGACGGAGTGCGCTACGACCAGCACGAGGCCAACCGCCTCTCGATGCTGGAGAACATCATCATCCTCTGCGGCCACTACAAGGGGATCGACTACCGCATCCGCGAACACCTGGTCACGCGCGAGATCTCGATCGGCGACTACGTCCTCACGGGGGGCGAGCTGGCCGCCTGCGTGATCGCCGACTCGGTGGTGCGGATCGTGCCGGGAGTCATCGGCGACGAGGCATCGGCCCTGACGGATTGCTTCCAGGACAACCTGCTGGCGCCGCCGGTCTATACGCGTCCCGCCGAATTCAACGGCTGGCGCGTGCCCGACGTGCTGCTTTCGGGCAATTTCGCCCGCATCGACCAGTGGAAGGAGGAGCAGGCCTGGGAGCGCACCCGGCGGCTCCGTCCCGATCTGCTGGAGTAGTGCGGAGTGGCTTCCGGAACACAACCATGAATTAACGACACCAATCGCATGAACTATTACCTGATTGCCGGCGAGCCTTCGGGCGACCTGCACGGTGCCAACCTGATCGAAGGGTTGAAGAAGTCCGATCCCGAGGCGCGCTTCCGCTTCTGGGGGGGCGACAAGATGGCCGCTGCGGGCGGCGCGGAGAATCTGGCCAAACATTACCGGGAGACCTCGTTCTTCGGCATCGTCGAGGTGCTGAAGAACTTCCGCACGATCCGCCGCCAGATGGAGGAGTGCCGGCGCGACGTTGCGGCCTTCGCGCCCGACGTGCTGATCCTGATCGACTACCCGGGCTTCAACATGAAGATGGCCCGCTGGGCCAAAGAGCGCGGCATCCGCGTCTATTACTACATCGCCCCGAAGGTGTGGGCCTGGCGCGAGTGGCGCGTGAAGTCCATCCGCCGCTACGTCGATGAGCTGTTCATCATCTTCCCCTTCGAGCGCGACTACTTTCCCCGGCACGGTATCCGTCCGGTTTTCGAGGGCAATCCGCTGGTGGATGCCATCGAGGCACGCCGTGCGTCGCTTCCCTCGCCCGAGGAGTTCCGGCGCATCCATTCGCTCGACGAGCGTCCGATCGTGGCGCTGCTGGCCGGAAGCCGCAAGGGGGAGATCCGGGCCAACCTGCCGCTGATGGCCGACCTGGCGCGCCGGTTCCCCGACCGTCAGTTCGTCGTCACGGGTGTCGGTTGGCTCGACCGGTCGCTCTACGAGGAGCAGATCGGCGACAGCGGCATCCGCTACGTCTGCGACCGGACCTACGAGACCCTCGCGGCGGCCGAAGCGGCTGTCGTGACCTCGGGCACGGCGACCCTGGAGACGGCGCTGCTCGGGGTGCCCGAAGTGGTGGTCTATCGCACGCTCTGGTTCCAGGTCAAGTTGCAGCCCTACGTGCTCAAGGTGCCCTACGTGTCGCTCGTGAACCTCAATCTGGGACGCGAGTCGGTGGCAGAAATCATCCAGTCCGACCGCGACAGCACGCGCGCCGAACAGGAACTGAGGGCGATTCTCACGGGAGGTGCGAAGCGCGGGCGGATGCTGAGCGACTTCGCCGAGCTGCGGGCCGTCATCGGCGGTCCCGGAGCCAGCGACCGCTTCGCCCGGCGGATGGTGGAGCTGCTGCGCCGCAGCCCGGAGCGCGACGGGGTGCAGCGATAGAAAAGAGGGGAGCCGTCCCGCTCTGTGCGGCGGCGGTCAGAGCGGAAGGCACCGCTCGACCGTTTCGCGCAAGTGCTCGCTCTCCAGATGGGTGTAGATTTCGGTCGTCAGAATGCT
>CAMWGZ010000024.1 GCA_947173915.1 uncultured Alistipes sp. | reverse complement strand
TGACTTATTGATAATTTGTTGTAAGCAAACTGAAGGTGTGCGGAGAATAAAGAGATGGTAATTATGAAACGTAAGGTCTTTTTGTTTTTGGTAATGTTGCTGCTGGGATGGAGCGCCCGGGGACAGAATGTCGCGATAAAGACCAACCTCCTTTACGATGCGTTGATGAATGTCAATATCGGACTGGAGTTCGGTCTGGCTCCGAAGTGGACGCTGGACGTTTCGGGCGATCTGAATTGCTGGAAGTTGTCGCACGACCGGCGCTGGAAGCACTGGCTGGCGCAGCCCGAGGCCCGCTACTGGTTCTGCGATCGCTTCGCAGGTCATTTTCTCGGTGTTCATGCGCTCGGCGGACAGTATAACGTGGGGGGCGTGAAGAACGGCATTTCGTTTCTGGGGTCGGACTTTTCGAAACTTTCGGACCACCGCTATCAGGGATGGTTCGTCGGGGCCGGCATCGCCTACGGCTATGCGTGGATTCTGGGCCGCCACTGGAACCTGGAGGCGGAGATCGGCGTGGGCTACGTCTATACGCGCTACGACAAGTTCAACTGCGCGGGATGCGGCCGCAAGCTGCTGACCAATCGTCCCCATCATTACTTCGGCCCTACCAAGGCGGCGATCAATCTGGTATATACCTTCTAAATAGTGTGGCGATGAAACGGACTGTTTTGATGATGACGGCCCTGCTGGGGCTTCTGTCGCCCGTTGCGGCACAGCGGATCGACGGCGTGTCGGTCGAGAATCCGCAGCTGGAGCGCAACGGAGAGTATATGGCTGTGAACATGGAGGTGGCGCTTTCGGCGCTGCGTGTGGAGAGTAACCGCGCGGTGCTGCTGACCCCCACGATCGTGGGCGAGGCCGATTCGCTGGTGCTCCCTTCGATCGGCGTGTACGGCCGCACGCGCTATTTCCACTACCTGCGCAACCGGGGCGCGGCAATGCTTTCGGGAGAGGACGAGACCACCTACCGCGCTTCGAAGAGGCCCGAGGAGGTGGCTTACAGCGTTGTGGTACCCTACGCCGCGTGGATGAACGGCGCGCAGCTGCGTTTCGACCGCAAGGATTACGGCTGCTGCTCGACGCTGCTCGACGAGCAGTCGATGCTGCTGGGCGGCTGGTGGGAGCCGACTCCCTGGGAGCCGGTGCTGGCCTACGTGCGCCCGGCGGCCGAAGGCGAGAAGAGCTATTCGCTGAGCGGCTCGGCCTTCATCGACTTCCCGGTCAATCAGACCGTCATCCGCCCCGAATACCGGCGCAATGCGGATGAGCTGGCCAAGATTCAGGCGACGATCGACTCGGTGCGCAACGACCGCGACATAACCATCACTTCGGTATGGCTCAAGGGCTTCGCTTCGCCCGAGAGTCCTTACAGCCACAACGCCTCGCTGGCCAAAGGGCGTACCGAGGCGCTCAAGAGCCATATTCGCCGGCTCTACCGTTTCGACGAAGGGACGATCGAGACCGATTACGAGCCGGAGGACTGGGAGGGGCTGCGCCGTTATGTCGCGGAGTCCAACCTGGAGCATCGCGAGCAGATCCTCGCGATCATCGACGGCCCGCTGGAGCCGGATGCCCGGGAGTGGAAGATCCGCAGCAGCTATCCCGAGGAGTATCGTTTCCTGCTTCAGTACTGCTATCCGGCGCTGCGTCACACGGACTACCGGATCTCGTATGTCGTGCGCAGCTTCAGCGATGTGGAGGAGATCAAGCGCATCATGAAGACGCAGCCCCAGAAGTTGGGCCTCAATGAGTTCTATCTGGTGGCCCAGACCTATGAGCCGGGTACGGAGGAGTTCAACCAGGTCTTCGAGACAGCCGTGCGCATGTATCCCGACGATCCGGTCGCCAACCTCAATGCCGCCAACACGGCCCTTCAGAGCGGCAACCTCGACCTGGCGGCCCGCTACCTGGAGAAGGCGGGCGATGCCCCCGAGGCCGACTACGCGCGCGGAGCCTATGCGCTGCTGCTGGAGGAGTACGATGAGGCGGAGCGGTGCATGCTCCGGGCTGAAGAGCGGGGCGTGGAGCTGGCGGCCCAGGCCCTGGAGTGGATCCGGGAGATGAAAACGAGAAAGACGAAAACGATCAATAACAAATAAAAATCAATAAATAAAAACGGCTATGAAAAGAATCATTGTTTCTTTGTTGGCATGCGCTACGTTCTGGGCGTGTGCTCAGGACGACGCTGCCGGGAAAGAGGATAACTGGGACAGCGACAAGGCATACCTCAACGTATGTATTTCGGAGGCCGGCTCCGCGACCCGTGCGACGGCCGGCGACCCGAACGATTTCGAGAACGGTACCGAACATAAGGTAAGGACTGCCCGGTTCTTCTTCTACGACGCGAACAAGATGTTCATCACGGAGGCCAACGTCTGGAACGACGGCAAGCCGACGAATCCGGATCAGAACGTGGAGTTCAAGGGCAACTCCGTGATCGTGCTGCGGGGTCTGACCGATGTGTCGTTCCCCAAATACCTGGTTACGGTGCTCAACGCGCCGGAGGGCTTTGACCATGAGACGACGCTCGACGCGATGCGCGAAAAGCTCGTCGCCGCTCCCGAGTCGTTTCATGCAAGCGACTACTTTACGATGACCACGACCAGCTTCGCCGGACAGAAGGATGCTTCCGGTGCCGAGCTGCCCTATTTCGTAACCGAGGTATCCCGCGATCACTTCGCTACGGGACCGATCGAGGCGGAGGGGACCACCCCCGTGACGGTTTATGTCGAGCGTCTGGCCGCGAAGGTGACTCTGCGGGTTTCGGACGATCTGAAGACGACGGCCGAGAACGGACGCTACAAGCTCAACGTCTCGGTTGCCGGCAGCCCCAACGATTCGGACGACGAGCAGGCACCCATCAAGCCCGGTGCTACCGACATCTATGTCGAGTTCCAGGGCTGGGGTCTGAATGCGACGGCAAAAAGCTCCTTCCTGATGAAGAATATCGACGAAACGTGGGAGAACAGCGATGCTTCGCTCGGTACGGGATGGAAGTGGAACGATCCCGACAACTACCGCAGCTACTGGGCCATGTCCTACAACTACGGCAAGGACAACTATCCGGAGAACGCCGGCGATGCCAGCACGGAGGGCGACGGCCTCGATTCCGAAGCCTCGGCTTACCTGAAATACATCAGCAGCAAGGAGCTGGACAATGTGTTCGGATCTTCGGACTACTGCATGGAGAACACCAACACGGCAGCGATCGCAGCGAACCGCGCCGCCCGGACGAGCGTGCTGCTGAAGGCCAAGATCTGCGACAAGGACGGCAAAGCGCTGGACATGGTCCGTTACAACGGCATTCTCTACTACCGCCCCTCCTACAAGGCTTACGTGCTCAGCCGTCTCGATCTGAACGCTTATTATGCCGACGGAACGAATACGGACGGCAGCACGAAATATACTCAGATCGACGTGCCTTACGTTCATCTGGTAAATGTCGGCGACGGCCAGGTCATCGTACAGCTCCGGGACGAGCTGCCGACCGATATCTATTCGATCGCCAAGGGCACCGGTGTTGCGACGAAGATTACCGATTACACGAATCTCAACGAGACGATGGCCTCCTTCAACGAGGGTAATCCCGCGATCGGGTACAACGGCGGCGAAATGTACTACAACATTCCCATCGAGCACCTGCGCAACAACGCTGCGGACGACAAGGAGGTGTACGAGGCGAACTACGGCGTGGTGCGCAACCACCACTATGTGGTCAGCGTGAACAGCCTGACGACGGTGGGCAAGGGCATCTTCGAGCCGGACGAGGTAATCGTGCCGGATCCGGACGACGAGGGAGACACCTATTACGTCGGAGCCGATATCAACGTGCTTTCGTGGAAGATCGTCGATCAGAACGTCGATCTGTAACCCCCGGTTCAATTAGTTACGACAGCTTCGGAGCGTAACGTCCTTCCGGCCGGAAGGACGTTCGCTTCGGGGATTTCGGACAGGCGCGGGGTGCCGGTCCGGAAGATTTTAAAAGAGTAGCATGTCATAGTCATGGAGTTATTGTCTTGCATGAAGAGAGTCGTTTGCGGAGTGTGGGGGCTGTTGGTGCTCTGCACGCTGGGAGTCGCCTGCGACGGTCTGATATACGAGGATGAGGGCGACTGTTCGGTACCCTACCGCGTCAAGTTCCGTTACGACTGGAATATGAAGTTCGCCGATGCTTTCGCGAGCGAGGTGGAGTCGGTTACGCTCTATCTGCTCGACGGCAGCGGCAATATCGTGTGGCAGCGAACCGAGCAGGGCGAGGCGCTCGCGTCGGAGGAGTATGCCATGACCGTCGATGTCGCGCCCGGAACCTACGACCTGCTGGCGTGGGCCGGAACGACCGACAAGGGGTCGTTCCCGATCGCGACCGATGCCGCGACGCGGGAGGAGCTGACCTGTACGCTGCGGCGAACGCAGGGTGCCTCCGCAGAGGCGGAGGTGCGCGGCGATATCGACCGTTTGTACCACGGCTACCTCGCGGGGCAGACCTTCGGCGAGGAGGAGGGTGTGCACACCTACACGCTGTCGCTCAAGAAGGATACGAACAACGTGCGCGTGGTGTTGCAGCAGCTCTCCGGCGAGCAGATGGATCCGGAGCGCTTCACGTTCGCGATCACGGCCGAGAACGGAGCGATGGACTGGGACAACGAATTGCTGCCCGACCAGCTGCTGACCTATTACGCCTGGCATACGCAGAGCGGTGTGGCCGGCATCGAGAGCGACGACCCGAACTACATTTCGTCGCTCAGTGCCGTCATCGCCGAGCTGACGACGGCGCGGCTGACGGTGCGCGACAGGATGGCCCCGCTCGCTGCCGGAGCGGCCGAAGAGGCGTTCCCCGAGGCGAACAAGATGCGTCTCAAGGTAACGGACAACCAGACGGGGCGCACCGTGGTTTCGGTGCCGCTGGTCGATTACGCGCTGCTGGTCAAGGGAGAGTACCGCAAGACGATGGACGATCAGGAGTTTCTGGACCGTATGGACGAGTACAGCCTGATTTTCGTGCTGGACGACCAGCTGCGCTGGGTCAGCATGAGCGTCAATATCCACTCCTGGAAACTGGTCATGCAGAATACTTCTTTGTGAGTTTATAGCAGAATTTTATAATCGAACGAAAGGCATTTCATGAGTATGTACGGATTCATACCACGTTATGCGATGGGTATCGTCGCGCTGCTTGCGTCGGTGCTGGTAGCTTCGTGCGACAAGGAGCGCGACCCGGAGATCGAATCTCAGGAGCCGGAGCAGGTGCGGGTGGGTTTCCGCATCGCGCTGGGCGAGACGGAGGCTACCCGGACGACACCTCCGGGCGATTACGATGATGCCTCGGAGGTCGATTTCGAGAATTATATCGACATAGCGCACAAGAACTACCGCGTTCTCTTCTTCGATACGGAGAACAGATACCTCGCCTCCTTCCGGCAGCAGGACTTCATCCCGCTGGGCGACGATCCGGTGCGGTCGAAGCTCTATGAGGTAATCGGACGGCTCGACAGCCGCCTGCCCCGGGATTTCAAGGTGGTCGTGCTGGCCAACTGGCCCGCCTATCCCGAGGCGCTGGTGGCGGGCGAGACCACGATCGAGGATGTCTGTACGGCCGCCGGGAGCAGATATGACTACACTCCGCCCTTCGTGTGTTCGGAGAGCACGCCGATTCCGATGTACGGGGTGCGGCTGTGCGAAGGGGTGGACTTCCGCCCGCAGACGGCGACCTATCTGGGCACGATCCACTTGCTGCGGGCGATGGCGAAAGTCAAAGTCATCGGCCCGGCCAAAGGATGGACCCTCAAGGAGGTAAAGTTGCAGCGTTACAACCGGACGGGATACTGCGCGCCGGAGGGTGTGTATGTCGAGGGGGATTACGTCAAGGGCGACCATGCGTCCGATTATGTCGATCGGGTGCACGTCGTGGAGGGGGCGGTCGAAGAGGCTTCGATCGGCTTCCGCAAACTCTCGGACGGCAGCTTCGAGATCTACCTGCCCGAACACCGGAACGCGGATGCGGAGGGCAAAAGAGCAGCCGATGCCGCCCGGATCGTGGTAAAGTTCGAGGAGCGCACCGACAAGGAGTACCCCGTGGAGTTCAAATACTACAACGATCCTCCGACCGGCAGCCGGGTGGGGGATCCTTTCGATGTGCGGCGCAACTGTTATTACCGATTCAATCTGTCGAAATCCGAGGAGTTTGCCGAACCCGCGATTTCGGTGGATGTCTATCCCTACGACATTTGGGACCTTCGTCCCGGATTCGGGGAGGAGCCGAAGGATCCGAACGATCCGGAGGATAACTAATCGTGCGAGGTATGAAGAGCAAAATATTGTATGTTATTCTGGCGGCGGCCCTTCTGACGGGCGGCCTTACCTCCTGCCTGAAGGACGATTTGGAGGCGGACGGAGGTCCGTACGGCAGCGGGGAGAGCACCGTGTCGCTGAACGTCACGTTCCGGCCGCTGGGCGGAGCCGCCCTGGGCGGGACCCGCAGCGAGAAGGGCGACCTGATCGGGTCGATCGAGGATCTCTGCGTGGTCTGGTATCGCACCGACGGCACCTGTGCCGGGAAGAGCTATTTTACCAAGGAGCAGCTGACGATAACCGACCAGAAGCGGCCGGTCGATGACCAGCTGCCGGAGGAGGAGCAGGAGACCGTCACGCAGCATGCGACGCTGCAATGCAAGATACCCTACGGAAAGTACCGCATCTACGCCGTCGCCAATGTCGGCGACCTGACCGGCGACGAGCGCATCTTGTCCGAAAGCGACTTCAAGTCCATCGTGCTGACGTGGAATCCGGACCGGATTGCGGCCAATGCCCAGATGTCCGGCTATTTCAGCACGAGCGAGGATACGGCCTATGCCCGGGGCGAGGCCCAGCCGGTGGCGATCGACCGGGCGGATGTCACGCTCCACTCCTGGATACGCCGTGCGGCCTCGAAGGTAACGGTGGCTTTCGATGCCAGCGCGATGAACGATAATATCTACATTTATCTCAAGTCGGCGCAGATCCGGGATATTCCGACCACCTGCACGCTCATCAACGACAACCGTCCGGACAGCCAGGAGCAGCTCATCGAAGAGGGCGACATGCTGCTTTTCGGCAAGGGCGACAATTTCGAAGAGTGGCCGCGCATCTCCTGCGGACGGGGTGCCAACACCTACGGCAATCATGCCAACGCCGCCCCCTCGCTCTTCTTCTACGAGAACATGCAGGGAATACACCCCGACAAGCACAAGTACCAGAATTTCGACAGCAAGGACAACGTGCTGTGCGGCACCTACCTCGAAGTGAAGGGGTATTACGTGAACTCCTCGTCCGACCGTCCCTCCTACGGCAACATTATCTATCGCTGCATGCTGGGCAAGAACATGATCGACGACTTCAACGCCGAGCGCAACACCCACTACAAGGTAACGCTCGTCTTCAAGCACGATGCCAACGATCCCGACTGGCATATCGAGTACGACTACGTGCCCAAGCCGCCCGAGATCGTGGTGCCGGACCCCATGTATATCTCCTATCTCTCCAATCAGGAGCTGCGGATTCCCGTCACGGTATATTACGACAAGAATATTACCTCGGTAAAGGAGCTGAAGGCCGAGATCGTGCGCAACGACTGGGGCTATTACGACCATAAGTACAACACGACGAATTCCGACCTGAGGAACGGATTCCTCTCGCTGGATCTCATCAACAAGACGGCTCTGGCCGATCGTTTCACGGAATATACCGGAGAGAAGACCTTTGCCGCACCCAGCGAACAGACCGACGAGTACTACCGCTTCGAGGTGCCGGTCTATACGCGGCCGATGAACCTCGGTTCCGGCTTCTCCGGCAACAACTACTACGTCGGCCGGCGGCGCTACGCCCGCGTGAAGCTGACGGCGGTGCTTGCCGACGGCAGTTCGATCGAGGAGACGATCGATGTCATTCAGGTGCGCCGTCTGGTAAACCCGAAGGGGATCTGGCGGAAGGGCGATTCGACCAAGCCGTTCCGCGTCACGCTGATGAACACCAACTCCAATCCGACCGTCGCGACGGAGTTCGAGGAGGTAACTTCCGATGGTCCCTGGACCGCTACCGTGCTGGACGGCGACTGGATCCAGATCAAGGATACGGAGGAGAGCGAATGGGGTACGGGTCCGGTGCGGGGCGGCACCGGTTCGAAGGTGGAGTTCGACTACCGTCCGGCCTCGACCTATGCGGGCGGCAGCCGCTTCGGGCGGATCGAGATCAAGTTCCACAACGAGACCTGTTCGCACGTGATTCTGGTCAGCCAGGGAATCGGCACGGTGCCGATGGGCGGACGCAACTGGCACATGACCAATGTGGAGTGGAGCGGCAAGGATGCGGCCAATCCGCTGCTCGAGGGGTCGATGTTCAAGTTCGGCTGCTCGACCCGGGCGATTCTGTCGTCGAACAACCTGAAGGAGGGCTACGGATTTCAGCAGCAGGCTTTCTGGAGCAGTTTCGACGTGTACGACACGCAGGGCAATGTCTCTTCGGCGGTGTTCAAGGATATCCCGACCGATCCGGCGGGATTTACCGACGCGACGATGACTGCGGGAGGAGCCCGCGTGGCCGAGTACGACGACTGGATGGATCTTACCAATGTCGATAAGTACACTCGTTATTACGGCGTATGTTACGGCGACGAGTGCGAGCGTACGCTCGACAGTAACGACGAAACCAACACCTATACCCAGGAGGGGCAGGAGCGGGGAATGCGCGGCTGCTTCATCTGCGACAAACAGACGGGGAACTTTCTCTTCTTCCCGATCGGCAATACGGGAAACGGCCGCAGGCAGTACAGGGACGATGACAACCGTGTTACGAGTCCTCTGCGGTACGGCGTGCTCAAATATGCCAACCGTACCGACGAGATGCCTTATGCGACTGCGATCAATCTGCCCTGTCTTTACGAGCTGTACCGGGAACCCGGCGCGGTTTATTGGTACGGCAAACGGGCGGCGAACAAGCACTGGGGATTCGATATCAACTACATGACCTTCGGATTCGAATCATATGGCTCCCAGCACGTTTACGAGACCAAGGCGGACGGTACGGGCGGGGGACAGTACTATGACGGTGCCAATCCGGATCTGCTGCAATCCGATGCCTGCTTCCTGAGGCGGATCGACAATTAGCCGCGGCGGGTGCGGCCGGGTCGCAACATTCCGGCGGGAGTCCGGGAGGGATGCGCCGGAATCCGGGAGCCGTGTCAAGAAAAACCTCCCCGGGGAATTTTCCCCGGGGAGGTTTTTCTTGGCAGCCTTTGCTGCGGGAGCGGAGCCGGCGAGCCGTGCATGCGGAGGACACGCGCCCTGCCGGGAGGGACCCGGACTTCGGTCCGCCCTCTGCGGATTACTACTCCATTTTGCCTTTGAAGCGTTCGATCTGCCGCTTGAGCGCCTCGATCGCGGTATCGACCGCCTCTTCGAAGCTCTTGCCCCGACTCTCGGCGACCAGATCGTCGCCCGGAACGTGGAGATTGATCGTCGCCACCTTGTTGCCCTGTTCGAGGTCCTTGTCGAGCTTCAGTATGACGTCGGCACCGATGGCGCGCTCGGCGAAGCGGTCGAGCTTACTCATTTTGTGCTCTACGAATTCGACCAACTTTCTGTCGGCATCGAATTTCACGGATTGAATCTGTACGTTCATAATAATAAAGTTTATTAAGTTCGTATCCTGCCCGCACGGTACGTTGCGGCGCGGCGGGCGCGGATTTTTTCATCTCTTTTCCTTTCCTTTTTCACGCGGATGGGCCTTGGAGTAGATCTCCTGCAGGCGGTCGATGCTGTTGTGCGTATAGACCTGCGTCGCCTTGAGGGAGGCGTGCCCCAGCAGCTCCTGTATTTCGCGCATGTCGGCTCCGTTGTTGAGCAGCTCCGTGGCGAAGGTGTGGCGCAGCACGTGGGGGCTGGTCTTGCCCTGGATGCCGCTTTGCCGCAACTGCCGCTTCACGATGCGATAGACGGTGCTGCGGGAGATTCTCCTTCCTTCCTGTGTTAAAAATAGTGCTTTTTCCTGAGAAATGCAAATACTTTGCCGCGCGATGACATCCAGGTAGTGTAAAATTTTTTGACGCACGGGGCGGAGGATCGGAATGAGGCGCTCCTTGTCGCCCTTGCCGCGCACCTTGAGCGCCGCATAGTCGCCCGTGAAGTCGTCGCGGTCGATGGCGACCAGCTCCGCGAGCCGCAGGCCGCAGCTGTAAAAGAGCTGGACGATGAGCGCATCGCGCACCTCGTCCAGAGAGTCGCCGCGGCTCTCCCGGTCCGTGCGGTCGAGGAGCGTCTCCATGCGCGAGGTGGGGACGAAGGAGGGGAGCCGCTTCGGCGCTTTCAGGGCGTGCAGGCCGCAGAGCGGCTCCTTGCGGATGTACTCCCGGCGCAGGAGGTAGTGGAAGTAGCTGCGCAGCGAGGAGAGCTCCCGGGTGATCGAGGCGGCGCCGATGCCCTGCTCGCTGCGGCGGACGATCCAGGCGCGTAGGTCGTCGATCGAGATCGCGGCCGGATCGCTCGGGCGGCCCTGCGCTTCGAGCCAGCCGAGGAACCGCTCCACGTCGCGGCGGTAGTTGCTCACGGTCAGCGGCGAGAACCGCCGTTCGGAGGTCAGGTATTTCAGAAACTCTTCAAGCATGAGGCAAAGATAGGGGATTATGGCAAGCGCGGCAAGTCGGACGGGGCGATAATGCGGGCCGTTTGCCCCGGGGTGGTCCGGCCGACCGCATTCGAGGCTCCTCCTGCG
>CAMWGZ010000023.1 GCA_947173915.1 uncultured Alistipes sp. | reverse complement strand
AGGTAATCGTGTCCATCGTGTAGGGGGTCGAATTCCCTTCCGTGAAGACCGGGTGGGTCGCGGAGGGAACCCCGTCCAGCGTGTCGGGCTTGCCGTGCGCCAGGATGACCTTGTCGTCCATGTCGATGCGCATGAAGTCGCCTTTGAGGTTGATGTTCTGGTAGCTGATGTCGCCCTCGTTGTAGATGTAGATGGTGCGGCTGCGCAGGTCGTAGTAGAGCGAGTCGCGGTTTTTTCCGCTGATGATGTCGTCCAGAAAAGCACCGTTTTTGCGGGGTGCCGCCGTGTCGGCCGCCGGCACGGGCGGCAGCGTGTCGCCCGGAAAGAGGGGCGGAGCGTCGGCCGGGCGGTCGTCTTCCGGCGAGGCTTCGGGATTGCGCCTCGGCTCTGCCGGGCCGCGCTGCAAGCTGCGGAGCACCTTTTCGCGGGCGAAGCTGTCCGACGACGCGACGGCGAGGCTGTCGGCGGCCGGCATGGCTCCGGCATACGGGCGAGCCGTGCCGAGCATCGGCAGCAGAAAGAGCAGCACGACTCCCGAGAAGAGTATATATTTTGTCTTCAGCCTGTCCAAAATTCAAAAAAAATCGTACCTTTGCCGACATGTCGGCAAAAACCCCGATGCCCGTCGGCAGGAGCCGCCGGATGCGGTTTTAATATCCGACAAATATAGACAAAAAAATCGATACGTTAAATTTTCGGTCCTATTTGCCATGCGTAAGTTCTTGTTTTTCGCGCTCGCCTTCTTTGTGCTGACGCTCTCTTTCAACGGAGTGCGGGCCGAGAATATTGCCCGGGGCGTGCGGGTGATCGTCATCGACGCGGGACACGGCGGCCCGAAGTTCCCCGGGGCTTACTACCGGGGCGTTTACGAGAAGGACCTCAACCTGAAGGTGGCGCTCCGTCTGGGGGCGCTCATCGAGAAGGAGCTGCCCGAGATCAAGGTGGTCTATACGCGCAAGACCGACAAGCAGTTCTCCGAAAGCCTTACCAAAGACCTCCAGGCCCGGGCCGACATCGCCAACCGGGCGGAGGGCGATCTGTTCATTTCGATCCACACCAACGCCGCGCAGTCGGCCTCGGCCCGCGGGGTGGAGACCCTCATCATGGGCGAGAGCCCGCTGGAGAAGAACGCCAACGAGCGGGCGCTGCTGGACAACCGCCGCGAGGAGCTGCTCGACATGTCTAACGAGAAGACGGCGGCCATCGTGCGGGCCTACATCCAGAACCTCCAGTTTACCTACGGCGAGTACAGCGAGGCGATGGCCCGCCTGGTGCAGAAGCACTACGTCCGTTCGGGCCGGCACAACCGGGGCGTGAAGCGGCAGCCGCTCAAGGTGCTCTACGCCACCGATATGCCGGGTATTCTGACCGAGATCGGCTTCCTGTCGAATGCCGAGGAGTTCGCCTACATGACCTCCGACAAGGGGTTGGATGCCATCGCCCGATCGCTGTTCGGTGCCGTGAAGGACTACACGGCCTTCGTGCAGGGTACGCTGCTCGTCGAGGAGGATGCGGTGTATGAGCAGGGCGAGGAGGAGCCGGCGGCGCAGCCGAAGGGCGGGAGCGCCGTGCAGAATACGCAGAAAGAGTATTTCGCCGTGCAGCTGCTCTCCAGCACCAAACGGGTGCCGCTCAGGGATGCCCAGTTCAAGAGCTACCGGGGAAAGGTCGCGGAGTATGCCTCCGACGGACGTTTCAAATATAAATATTGTGTAGGACGATTCGCGAGCCGCCGGGAGGCCGAGGCCGAACTGAAAAAGGCGAAGCGCGAATTCCGCGACGCTTTCGTGGTGCGTTGCAGCAACGGGCGCATCGTCCGGTAAATGAATCAGAAAAAAGGAAAAAAGATGAAAAGAGAGGTAAAGATCGGAATTTTTGCGGTGGTCATGATCGGCGCGCTGTGGGCGGGCGTTCGTTTTCTGCAGGGACTCGATATTTTCAACCGCAACGCGACCTATTACGTCGCCTACGATCAGGTCGATGGCGTGCAGACCGCTTCGTCCGTGATGATCCGGGGCGTGAAGGTGGGTGCCGTGACCGACATCCGCTTCGATCCCGCGGTCTGCGACCAGGTGGTGTTGCAGCTCTCTGTGCAGCGCCAGTACCGGATTCCGGTCAATTCCGAGGCGCGGATTTACAGCGCCAGCATCATGGGGTCGAAGGCGATCGACATCGTGTTGGGTGATGCGCAGGAGTGTCTGGAGCGGGGCGACACCCTCCGCTCGGGCCGCAGCAAGGACCTGATGGACGTGGCCGGCTCGGAGCTGGAGTTCTTCAAACAGAAGATTTCGCAGGTGGTCGCCGACCTCGGCCGCACGATGGATAACCTGAACGGACTGATGGAGCGGAACGCATCGAATATCGACGCTACCGTCTCCCACCTGAACTCCATTTCGGGCAGTGTCGATGGGATGCTGCTCGCGCAGCGGGAGAACCTCGCGGAGGCGCTCGAAGGACTCGCGCGCTTCTCGCAGATGCTGGGCGACAACTCTCCGCGGGTGGACAGCCTGCTGATGAACTTCAATGCGATGACCTCCCGCATGGCGGAGGAGGATCTGGCCGGCAGCCTCTCGGCTGCGGTCGCCGACCTGAGTGCTCTGCTCGCCCGTGCCGAGCAGGGCGAGGGAACGGTCGGCCGGCTGATGAACGACCCGGCGCTGTACGTGTCGCTGGAGCAGGCATCGGCCCATCTGGGAGCGCTGCTCGAAGACCTGAAGGCGCGTCCGACCCGTTATGTCCATTTCTCGCTCTTCGGCCGCGATCCCGAGAAGGCGGCCCGCCGTCAGTCGGCGAAGGATGCCCGGCAGGCGCGCAGGGATTCGCTGGCGCAGGTGCGGGCACAGCGGTAGCCTGTCCGGAGAGCGTTCGATTCTTCTGAAACAGTTATTTATGATTTATCCGGCGAATTTTGAGCAGAAGGTCGGGTTCGACCGGCTGCGCGAACAGGTGGCGGCGCTGTGTACGATACGCGGCGGCCGCGAGAGGTTGGGCGAAGAGCGTTTCTCCGCCTCCCGCTGCGAGGTCGAGCGTCGTCTGGCCCTGGCCGACGAGATGCGCCGCCTGATGCAGATGGAGCGGGATTTTCCCGACGACGAGTTCGTCGATACCGACCGCCTGCTTGCCAAGCTGCGTGTCGAGGGGAGTTTTCTGGAGATCGAGGAGGTCGTGCTGCTCGGCCGCGCCCTCGCGTCGGCCGGCGCGCTTTCCGGCTTCATTCTCGCGCGCGGCGAGGAGCTTTACCCCGAGTTGAGGGAGCGCAGCCGCGAGGTCGAGACCTTCCCGGAGATCGTCCGGGCGATTGATGCCATGATCGATCGCTTCGGCAAGATCCGCGACAACGCCTCGGCGGAGCTGCAGCAGATCCGCCGCATGATCCGCGAGCGCGAGGGGCAGGCCTCCAAGAGGCTGCAGCAGGTGCTGGCGGGAGCCAAGAGCGCGGGAATCGTCGAGGCCGACGCGATGATCTCGATCCGCGACGGCCGGGCCGTCATTCCGGTCGCTGCGGCCAACAAGCGCAAGCTGCAGGGCTTCATCCACGACGAGTCGGCGACGGGCAAGACCTTCTACATCGAACCGGTCGAGGTGGTCGAGATCAACAACGAGCTCCGCGAGCTGGAGTACGCCGAGCGGCGGGAGATCGTGCGGATTCTCTCCGCCTTTACCGATGCGGTGCGTCCCGAGGCCGGGCGGATCGCCCGCATCGGCGAGTATCTGGCCGATCTGGACATGATCCGCGCCAAGGCCCGCTGGGCCGTCGCGAACGGAGGCGTGCGGCCGATCGTCTCGACCGACGGGAGGCTGGTGCTCCGCAATGCGCGCCATCCGCTGCTCGAACAGACCCTCCGGGCGCAGGGCCGGGCGATCGTGCCGCTCGATCTGGAGCTTGACCGGAGGCACCACATGCTGGTCATATCGGGGCCCAACGCCGGCGGCAAGTCGGTCTGTCTGAAGACCACGGGCATCATCCAGTACATGTTCCAGTGCGGTTTTCCCGTGCCGGCCTCCGAAAATTCGGAGCTTCCCCTGTTCGAGCGGATCATGATCGACATCGGCGACGAGCAGTCGATCGACGACGATCTTTCGACCTATTCGTCCCACCTGCTCAACATGAAACACATGCTCGCGGGGGCTTCCGAACGGACGATGGTGCTCATCGACGAGTTCGGATCGGGCACCGAGCCGGTCATCGGCGGAGCGATCGCCGAGTCGATCCTCGAACGGCTGCGCGCCCGGGGCTGCTACGGTGTCATTACGACCCACTACGCCAATATCAAATATTACGCATCCAACACGGAGGGGATCGCCAACGGCGCGATGATGTTCGACGTGCAGCAGATCCGGCCGCTCTTCCGGCTGGAGATCGGCACGCCGGGCAGCTCGTTCGCCGTCGAGATCGCCCGCAAGATCGGCCTGCCGGAGGAGATCATCCGCGAGGCGGGCGAGAAGGCGGGCACCGACCACATCAACATAGAGAAGCAGCTGCGCGAGATCGCGCGCGACAAACGTTACTGGGAGCAGAAGCGCGACCGGATCCGGATCGCCGACCGCAAGGTCGAGGAGCTGGAGCGGAACTATGCCGAGCAGCTTTCGCGCATCCGCGAGGAGCGGAGCGAGATCCTTAAGCGCGCCCGCGAGGAGGCCCAGCGGATGGTGGCCGATGCCAACCGGCAGATCGAGAACACGATCCGGACCATCCGCGAGGCGCAGGCCGAGAAGGAGCTGACGCGGCTGGCCCGCAAGGAGCTGGACGATTTCCGGGAGTCGGTCGAGCGGGCGGAGGCTGCGGATCCCGCGCGCGAGGAGCGCGTGGCCCGCGAGATGGAGAAGCTCGAACGCCGGAGGCAGCGCCGCGAGGAGCGGCGGCAGCAGGCGGGCGAGGCCCCGGCTCCGGTACCTGCCGCACCGCCGAAACCCCGCGAGGCGGAGGTCGGTTCGAAGGTCAAGATCGCGGGGCAGGATATTCCCGGGGTGGTGCTCTCGCTCAAGGGGCGGAAGGCGCAGGTGGCTTTCGGGCAGATCCTGACGACGGTCGATCGGAGTGCGCTCGTGGTCATATCGGGGGCGGAGTACAAGCAGGCGACGCAGCCCGTGCAGCCGCGCACGATAATATCGGCCGGCGTTTCGGCGCGCAAGCTCAATTTCAAGGATCATATCGACGTGCGGGGGCTGCGTGCGGTCGAGGCGCTGGAGCAGGTGCGCGACTTCATCGACGATGCCGTCATGGTCGGTGTCGGGTCGGTCACGATCCTGCACGGCAAGGGCACCGGTGCCCTCAAGGAGGAGATCCGCCGCTACCTGCGCTCGGTGCCCGAGGTGGCGCGTGCGGCCGACGAGCATGCCGACCGGGGCGGTGCCGGCATCACGGTGGTTACCTTCCGGGCGGACTGACCGCGCGGGGCGGATCGAAAGGCATGACGGCGGGTCCGTCGCGGCGGAAGGGGCTGAAAGGGCTGCGTTCCGTGCGGTGAGAGACCGGCCGTATGAAATAATTGGATAAGAAGAGATGGACTATTCTTTGGCGGAGATCGCCCGCATCTGCGGAGGCGTTTTGCGGGGCGGGAATTTGCAGGTGGAGCGGGTGCTGACCGACAGCCGCAGCTGCTCTTTCGGTGCGCGGCCGCTGTTCGTGGCCATGCGGGGTGCGAACCACGATTCGCACGCTTTCGTCGCGCAGATGGTGCGGCGCGGGGTGCGTGCTTTTCTGACCGAACGGGAGGTGGAGCTTCCCGACGGCTGCGGCTGCGTGGTGGTGGAACACGCCATCGAGGCGTTGCAGCGGCTGGCGGCCCACCATCGGGCGCAGTTCGGCGGCTGCGTGGTCGGCATCGCGGGATCGAACGGCAAGACGGTGGTCAAGGAGTGGATCGCCGGCCAGCTGCCGCCCGATGTAAAGTGCTTCCGGTCGCCCAAAAGCTACAATTCGCAGTTAGGAGTCGCCCTGTCGCTGCTCATGATCGAGGGCGACGAGCGGCTGGCGCTGATCGAGGCGGGCATTTCGCAGCCCGGCGAGATGGAGCATCTGGAGCGGATGATCCGCCCCGATGCGGTGGTCTTCACTTCGCTCGGCGAGGCGCATCAGGAGCATTTCCGCTCGATGGAGGAGAAGTGCGCCGAGAAACTGCTGCTGGCCCGGGGTGCCCGCACGATCGTCTATCACAGCGCTTCGCCGCTGCTGGCTCAGATGATCCGCAGCCGCTATGCCGACCGGGTGCTGCGGGACGGTGCCGGGGTGCCGCTGCCCGAGCCGCTGCCCGAGGGGGTGCTGCGCAGCGAGGCGGGCCGCATCGACGTGCAGCTGGTCGCGGCGTTTGCCCGGGCGATGGGGCTGCCCGACCCCGATTTCGGGCGGATACGGCCCGTTGCCATGCGGCTCGAAGTCAAGGAGGGCATCAACGGATCGCTGCTTATCGACGACGCATACAACTCCGACCTCAATTCGCTGGCCATCGCGCTCGACTACCTGCACAACATGTCCGCCGGACGGCGGGCGACGCTGATCCTTTCGGACATCGAGCAGAGCGGTGCGGACGATGCGGCGCTCTACGGCGAGGTGGCCCGTCTGGCCGCCGCCGCCGGGGTCGATCGGATCATCGGGGTCGGGGAGCGGATCCGCCGTTGCGCGGACCGGTTCGCCTGCGAGGCGCTCTTCTACGGCACGACCGACGAACTGCTGCGCAACCTCCATACGGACGACGTAGCGGGGCGCGTGGTGCTGCTCAAGGGGAGCCGCGACAGCCGCCTGGAGCGGGTGAGCCATGCGCTGGAGCGCAAGAGCCACACGACGGTGCTGGAGGTCGATCTGGATGCCATGGTGCATAACCTGAACTATTTCCGTTCGCGGTTGCGGCCGGGTGTGCGGCTGGTGGCGATGGTCAAGGCGGCCAGCTACGGAGCCGGGGACTTCGAGGTGGCGCAGATGCTCCAGCACGAAGGGGTCCACTACCTCGCGGTCGCCTTCGCCGACGAGGGGGTGCGGCTGCGCGAGCGGGGCATAACCATGCCGATCGTGGTGCTCAACGCCGACGAGGGGAGCTTCGACCTGATGATCGCCCACCGGCTGGAGCCGGAGCTGTACGGGTTCCGCTCGCTCGACTTCTTCATCCGCGCCGTCGAGCATGCCGGGGAGACGAACTACCCGATCCACGTTAAGCTCGATACGGGCATGCACCGCCTGGGATTCATGGAGGAGGAGATCGACCGCCTGGGCGACCTGCTGCGCCAAACCGACCGGGTGCGGGCGGCGACGCTCTTTTCCCACCTGAACTGCTCCGACATGCCCGAGGAGGACGACTATACGCGGGCGCAGATCGCCCGTTACGACCGGATGAGCGGCCGCCTGGCGGCGCTGCTGCCCTATCCCGTCCTGCGCCACACGGCCAACTCGGCGGCGATCGAACGTTTCCCCGAGGCGCAGTTCGACATGTGCCGGCTCGGACTGGGGCTTTACGGCTTCGGCTTCCGCCACAACGGGGAGCTGCGTCCCGTCGCCGCACTGAAGAGCCGCATCGTGCAGCTCAAGCAGCTGGAGGCGGGCGATACGGTGGGCTACGGACGGGCGGGGCGGCTCAGCCGTCCGACCGTGACGGCGACCGTGCCGGTCGGGTATGCCGACGGACTGGACCGCCACCTGGGGTGCGGCCGCTGGTCGATGCTGGTGGCGGGGCACCCCGCGCCGATCGTCGGGCGGGTCTGCATGGACAGCTGCATGATCGACGTGACCGACGTTCCCGGGGTGGCCGAGGGTGATCCGGTGGTGATCTTCTCTGCGGCGGAGGGCAATACGCCCGAGGATATGGCCCGGGTGCTCGACACGATCCCCTACGAGATCATGACCTCCGTGTCGGGGCGCGTAAAGCGGATCTACCGCAAGGAGTAGGTGCGCAAGGAGATAAAAACCCAAAGATTCATAACAACGGATTGCAAGAGAATATGACCGGAACGCTTTATATGATTCCCTGTCCGATTTCGGATGAGACACCCGTGTGGGACGTGCTGCCCGCCGCGAACCGGGCCGTGATCGATTCGCTCGACTATTTCATCGTGGAGAACGTCCGCTCGGCCCGGCGCTTTCTCTCGAAGGCGGGGATCGCCCGGCCGATCGACTCCCTGGAGTTCCGGGAGCTGAACGAACACACCGTCGCCGGCCGCGAGGTCGAGGAGCTGGTGCGTCCGCTGCTCGCGGGCCGCTCCGCGGGCGTGATTTCGGAGGCGGGGGTGCCCGGCGTGGCCGACCCCGGGGCGCTGGTGGCGGAGGCCTGCCACCGGAAGGGGATCCGGGTGGTGCCGCTGGTGGGTCCTTCGTCGATCCTGCTGGCGCTGATGGCCTCGGGGCTGAACGGCCAGTCGTTCGCCTTCAACGGCTACCTGCCCGTCAAGCCGCCCGAGCGGCTGCGGGCGATCCACCGCCTCGAACGGCGTGCGGCGGCCGAGCGGCAGGCGCAGATCTTCATCGAGGCTCCTTACCGCAACGTCAAGCTGCTGGCCCAGCTGATCGAGGCGTGCGCTCCGCAGACGCGGCTGACGGTGGCGGCCGATATTACCTCGCCCGGAGAGTACATCCGCACCCTTCCGGTGGGCGAGTGGCGTTCGGTGGAGCTGCCCGCGATCGACCGGCGGCCGACGATCTTCATTCTGGGCTGACGTGCGTGCGGGTTGGTATGTATTTTGAACCGTAAGGATGCGGAAATCAAGCGAAAAACCATATATGAAAAAACAAGAGACTTATAACGAGGAGATTAGCGGCGACGAGGGCTTCGCTGCAGGCGACGGCTACCCTTCGTGCGAGGGGTCGCCGTGTGACAATGTGGCAGGCGAAGCGACTTCGGAGGCTGACAATGTGGCAGCCGCAGAAGAGACAGATCCTGCCTCCAGGGAGCGCGAGCTGGAGGCGCAGGTCGCCGAGTGGCAGGACAAATACCTGCGTCTGCAGGCCGAGTTCGACAATTTCCGCAAGCGCACCCTGCGCGAGAAGATGGAGCTGGTGCAGACGGGTGGCGCGGAGGCCGTGAAGAGCTTCCTGCCGCTGATGGACGATCTGAACCGGGCGCTGGCGGCCATCGGGAAGAGCAGCGACGTGGCGGCGCTGGGCGAGGGCGTGAAGCTCATCGCGCAGAAGTTCTCCGAGACGCTCAAGCGTCAGAACGTGACGGAGATCGAGGCGCTGGGCCTTGCGCTGGACACCGACCTGCACGAGGCGGTGGCGCGGTTCGATGCCGGCGAGGAGAAGCGCGGACTGATCGTCGATGTGATCCAGCCCGGCTACAAGATGGGCGACAAGGTGCTGCGCTTCGCCAAGGTCGTAGTCGGCGAGTAGTGCCGGCGGCGCACAGGCGGACAGCGGCGCATATTTTTCGAACGGAACGGGCGAAGGGAGGTCCGGCATCGGCAGCGGTGCCGGCGGCGGGTCCGGCAGGCCCCCTTCGCCGCGGCGATTCTTCGGGAGTCGCCGCGCGAATCAGGCCGGAGGCAGATAGATTATGGCAGAAAAAAGAGATTATTACGAGGTGCTCGGTGTGGCCAAGAATGCCAATGCCGACGAGATAAAGAAGGCTTATCGCAAGGCGGCCATCCAGTTCCACCCGGACAAGAATCCGGGCGATGCGGCGGCCGAGGAGAAATTCAAGGAGGCGGCCGAGGCCTACGACGTGCTCTCCAACCCCGAGAAGCGGGCGCGCTACGACCAGTTCGGCCATGCCGGCATGAGCGGTGCGGCCGGCGGGGGCGGCGGTTTCGGCGGCTTCGGCGGCGGAGGGTTCTCGATGGAGGACATCTTCTCGCAGTTCGGCGACATTTTCGGCGGCCACTTCGGCGGCGGATTCCACTCCGCCTCGGGTGGCGGACGGCGGGTAAACCGGGGCTCGGACATCCGCGTCAAGGTCAAGCTCACGTTGCAGGAGATCGCCGAAGGGACGGTCAAGAAACTCAAGATCAACAAGACGGTCGCCTGCTCTAAGTGCGGAGGCTCGGGGGCGAAGGATGCCAACTCCTACGCCACCTGCTCCACGTGCGGCGGTTCGGGCTACGTGACCCGCGTGGAGAACACCTTCTTCGGCCGGATGCAGACCCAGGGTGTCTGCCCGACCTGCGGCGGCACGGGCAAGGTCATTACCGCCACGTGCGACGAGTGCAAGGGCGAAGGTGCGGTCAAAGGTTCGGAGGTGGTCGAGATCAAGATCCCGGCCGGTGTGGGCGATGGCATGGTGCTTACCGTGACGGGCAAGGGCAATGCCGCGCGTCAGGGCGGCGTGAACGGCGACCTGCAGGTGCTCATCGAGGAGGAGCGCGATCCCGAACTGGTGCGCGACGGCAACGATCTGATCCACAACCTGAACATTACCGTGACGACGGCTCTGCTGGGCGGTACGGTCGAGGTGCCGACCGTCGGCGGACGCGCCAAGATCAAGATCGTCCCGGGTACGCATGCAGGCAAGGTGCTGCGGCTGGCCGGCAAGGGATTGCCCGACGTGAACGGCTATGGCCGGGGCGACATCCTGGTGGTGGTCGATATCACGATTCCCGACCGCCTCACGGCCGAGGAGAAACGTCTGGTCGAACAGCTGGCCGCGCAGCCCTCGTTCCAGCGGGCCGAGTCGGTCAAGAACCAGAATATTTTCGACCGCATGAAGAATTTCTTCCGGTAGGCCGGCCGGAAAGCGACTCTCTCCCGGAAATTCCGTCAGCGGATTTTCGGGAGATTTTTCGTACTTTGGCTTTGCCTTAGATATTCCGGTCTCGGCATAATCAAGCTGATGCTTGCTTCTGCGCTCGACTTTTCGTATCTTTAACTTCGTTTTAGATACTCCGTCTCAGCAAAACTCAAACAAGTTTGGTTTTGTATTCGGCTTATTCGTATCTTTGGCTTCGC
>CAMWGZ010000022.1 GCA_947173915.1 uncultured Alistipes sp. | reverse complement strand
GGCGGGAAGCTGGACGGCGGGTGCCGGCTGCTCGGTCGTCGTGCTCTTTGCCGTGCGGCGTTTTTTCCGGCTCTGTCCCGCTGCGGTCCCGCACCAGAGCAGCAGCGAGAGCGTCAGTGTATGGAGAATGAGTTTGCGCATGTTCGGTAAAATCAGAAGTTCATGTTGAGGTTGAAGCCGAAGGTGGGGCGATGGCCCCCGGCCGTGGGAGAATAGGTGTAGTTGATCGCCGGCGAGATGCTCATCGAGAGGTCGTCGGAGATGTCGTAGTCTTTCAGGTGGGCATCGACGTGCGCGTCGATGATCTGCAGGATGTAGATGCCCGCCGTGATGATGATGCAGAGGTCGCGGTTACGCCGGTAGTTGTCCTTCAGGTTCTTGAGGAACTCGGTCGAATACTGTCCCCGGAATTCGTCCTTCGACTCGCCCGGACCGTCGGGGTAGAGCTCTGGGTGCTGTTGTGCGTCCTGCAGCGTCTTGTCGTAGGCGCTGCGCAGCGAGTAGGCCCTTTTGAAGCGTTGGTAGCCCCGGTTGTTCCAATCGACCGTGTAGATGGTCGTCGCCAGGCCGCCGATCACGAACGGCAGCTTCCAGTAGCTCTTGTTGTAGATCTGGCCCGCACCGGGGCAGATCGTCGCCAGGGTCGTGGCCTTGCGCACGGGCGAAGTGTCATAGGCGTAGTTCACGGCTGCGTCGCCGATGAAGTAGAGGTAGGAGGCGAGCGTGACACCCATGTAGATCTGCCGGCGGGTGTTGCTGCGGATCATGCGGCTCTGGATGTCGTTCAGCTCCTCCGTGCGGGCGGTGCCCTCCAGCAGCAGGGCGTCGTACTGCCTTTTGAGCGGTCGGTAGCTTTTGTTTTCGTGGAAGAAGAGCGTCAGACCGGCCCCCACCGTTCCGTAGAGGACCGGCAGCTTCCAGTATTGCTTGTTGTAGATCTGGCCGAATCCGGGCGCGACCAGCGAAATCCAGCTCATTGCCGGAAGCGACAGCGTGTCGCGGCGCTGGAGGCGGAGTTCGCGGCGGCTTGCGGCATCCGTCATGGGGGGCTGGGAGAGCCCCGGCAGTGAATCCGTTCCGAGGACCGGCTCCTCGGGGAGGGCGGTTGCAGCGGCCAGCGAGTCGATCGCCGTTCCGGCGGCGGCGTTCAGCGAGTCGCGCACGCTCTCCGCATCCGGCAGGTCGAGCGAATCCGCCGGCTGTTGCCGGGCCAGCGTGTCGGGGCGCGGCAGCAGGCCGCTGCGGACGACGGTCCGGGCACCGCGGTGGCGCTCCAGCGAGGCGGGCGGCTGCGCGGCTGCCGTGCAGCAGAGGATGCACGAGAGGAGGAGTGCCGGCAGCAGCCGGCGGAGGTGTGGGCCGAAGTGCGTCATGAGCGGCGGGGAAGGGTTTCGGAGGGGGCGTTCTTCGCCTCGAACCGTTCGAGGAACGATTCGATATCCCGGTCGTCGGCGAATTCGATTACGATGCGTCCGCCGCCGTTTTTCGAACGTTTGATGCTGATCTCCTGGGAAAAGAGCTTTTCGAGCTGCTCGACCAGACGGGCGTACGATTCGGGGTACTCCTCCTCGGCCGGTGCGGCGGGCTGTGCGGGCGGTTCGGAGATCGTGCGGGCGAGCTGTTCGATCTGGCGCACGGACAGCTCTTTCTGTACGCATTTTTTCAGCAGCCGCAGCTGCCGCTCCTCGGGAACGCCGGCGATCGCCTTGGCGTGTCCCATCGAGATGAGCCCCTCCTTGAGGGCGAGCTGCACCTGGGCGGGGAGCTTGAGCAGCCGCATGTAGTTCGAGACGGTCGAGCGCTTCTTGCCGACCTTCTCCGAGAGGGCCTCCTGTGTGAGTCCGCACTCCTCCAGAAGCCGCTGCATGCCCAGGGCGATCTCGATGGCGTTGAGGTCCTCGCGCTGTATGTTCTCGACCAGCGCCATCGCGTGCAGGTTCTGGTCATCGACTTCGCGGATATAGGCGGGCAGCGACTCCAGCCCGGCGCGCTGCGCTGCGCGCCAGCGCCTCTCGCCGCTGATGATCAGGTAGCGTCCGTCGCCTGCGCGCTTTACCGTGATGGGCTGGATCACGCCCAGTGCGCGGATCGAGTCGGTCAGCTCTTCGAGCGCCTCCTGGTCGAATTCCGTGCGGGGCTGCGTCGGGTTGGAGAATATCTCCCGGACGGGGATTTCGCCCATTTCGGACATCGGCCTGAGTTTCGCGTCGCGGTGCTCGTTGCCGAAGATGGCATCCAGTCCGCGTCCTAATCCCTTCTGTTTCATAATATGGTCGTTTCTTCTTTTTCTGCTTTGCAGCTGTTCTTGCGGTTGCGTTTGAGAAGCTCTTTGGCCAGCGTGAGGTAGTTGGCCGATCCGACGGCGGAGGCATCGTAAAGGATGACCGGTTTGCCGTGCGAGGGGGCTTCACCCAAACGGATATTGCGTTGGATTATTGTGTCGAAGGCCAGCGGGCCGAAGTGGTCGCGCACTTCGGCGACCACCTGGTTGTTGAGCCGGTTGCGCATGTACATCGTCAGTACGAACCCTTCGATTTCGAGCGCGGGGTTGAGGCCGTTCCTGACGATGCGGATGGTGTTGAGCAGTTTCGAAAGCCCTTCGAGGGCCAGGTACTCGCACTGCACGGGGATGAGCACCGTATCGGCCGCCGTGAGGATATTGACCGTCGTGTAGCCCAGCGAGGGCGAGCAGTCGATCAGAATGTAGTCGAAGCGGTCGCGGATGGATTCCACGATGCGCCGCATCACGAAGTGGCCCTCCTCCATCTTCGGAAGCTCGGTGTCGGCCGCCACCAGGTCGATCGACGAGGGGAGCACCCACAGGTTTTTCAGATCGGAGCTTTTCAGGATAACCTCGTCGGCGCTCTTCTCGCCCGAGATACATTCGTAGATGCCGGCACCGTTTATGTCGAAGCCCAGGCCGGAGGTGGCGTTGGCCTGCGGGTCCGCGTCGAGCAGGAGCACCTTCTTGCCCAGCAGCGCGAGCGACGCGGAGAGATTGATGGCGGTGGTGGTTTTGCCCACTCCGCCCTTTTGATTGGCCAATGCGATGACCTTTGCCATGTTATCTTTTTTATACGGGGTTATAATCGGCCAAAATTAGTGATTTTCCCGGGAAAAACCATAACCGTAACCGAAAAATGGCTATCTTCGAGCCGTTGAAACGGTCTTCGGACCCTTGTCGAATCGAGAGAGTATTTTTATGAAACAAGACGAATCCGTGCGGAGCGGGGAGGTTCCGCAGACCGATGCCGGGAGAACCGCCGCTCCCGTTTCCCTGCCCGCCTTTCGGGGCGGGAGGCGCTTCCCGACGATGATCGATCTGCTGGCGCTGGTGGGGATCTGGTATCTGTTGCAGCTCGGCGCGCTTTTCGTCGCCCTGCTTGCGGGCTGCGACCTGTCGGTGCTGACGGCGGACGGGGCTGCCGCCGCGACACAGGCGCAGCAGGTGGCGGCGGGACGCTTCAATGCGTTCGTTTATCTGGGCACGATGGGGCTGATGATCCCCATCACGCTGTTGTATCGCCGGCTGCGCGGCGGAACGCGCAAGGTGCTGCGCTTCTCGGCCCGGGGGCTCGATCCGCTGCTGCTGCTCTGGGGGCTTGTGATGATGCTGGCCGCCGGGGCGGTCATCGAACCGGTCATGACGCTGCTGCCCGCACCTCCGTCGTCCGTTTACGGCCGGGGGTTCTGGGCCGTGCTGTGCGTAGTGGGTATGGCCCCCGTTTTCGAGGAGGTGCTCTGCCGGGGCGTGATTCTCGAATCGGTGCGGGCCAGGTACGGCGTGGTGGCGGCGCTCTTCCTGCCGGCGCTCTTCTTCGCCGTGCTGCACGGCCATCCGGCCCTGGCGTTCAATGCCTTCGTGATGGGTCTGATCTTGGGATTCATCTACATCGAGACCGACTCGATCTTCTCCACGATTCTGCTCCATGCGCTCAACAACGGAGTCGCCTTCCTGCTCATCATCGCCGGTCTGGAGGAGGTAACCCTGCGCTCGCTGCTGGGCGGCGGGGCGCTTTACTGGTCGGTCTATGCGGCGGTTCTGGCCCTTTTCCTGCTCTCGGGCGCGATGATCTGCCGCCGGCTGTCCCGCGAGGCGCAGCAGGAGAAAAAAGAGCCGGCCGCGTAATATTCGCCGGTGCGGATGCGTTAAGTTCGGGTAAAAAGTCTATCTTTGTGCCTTGTCAATGATGAGTTTTTGGATCAGAAGAGCGCTGTTCGCGGTGCTGCTGGCGCTGCTGGCGGCCGGTTGTCAGGATATATCCCGCATGCCGGGCGGCGGCCGTGTGCTGGCCGAGGCGGGGGGGCGCAAGCTCCATCTGCGGGAGGTGCGCGGGGCGGTGCCTCAGGGCATGAGCGGTGCCGACAGCGCGGCTTTCATGGAGCGTTACGTGGCCAAATGGGTGCGCAAACAGCTCAAGCTGCAGGAGGCCGAGCAGCTCTTTTCCGGCTCGGAGCGGGATATAGACTCGCTGGTCGAGGCCTATCGGGAGTCGCTGCTGATCCGCAAGCTGGAGCAGCATCTGGTCGATAGCCGGCTCGATACGCTGGTGACCGACGAGCAGGTGTCGGCCTACTACGCCGCCCACGCCTCCGAATTCAAGGCCCCGCAGACGCTGGTCAAGGGGCGGGTCGTGCGGTTCGATTCGGGAAACCGGCAGGCCGCGAAACTCCTGCGGATGATGTCCCGCGGCTCCGCATCGGCGGCTCAGGATTTCGCCGATCTCTGCACCAAGAACAATTTCGTGCTCGACGACTTTACCTCTTCGTGGGTAACCTATACCGAATTCCTGAGCTGCCTGCCCGTGCTCAGCAGCCGCAATTACGATGCGCTGCTGCTTCCCGGACGGGTGCAGCAGATGAGCGACAGCCGCTCGGGCTACTATTTCGAGATCACGGAGGTGCTGCATCCGGGCGACGTGCTGCCGCTGGACCGGGTGGCGCAGACCATCCGCCGCATTCTGCACAACCAGCGGCAGAACGAGATCATCCGCAGCTACGACGAGCAACTCTACGAGCGGGCGCTCGCGGAGGGCGGAGCGACGGTTTATAACGACGAAAACAGATAGACGATGATAAGACGAATCGTATTGTGTTGCGCCCTGTTGGCGCTGGGAGTGACGGCGGGTGCGGCCGAACCGCAGCGGGTCATGCTCGATCGCGTGGTCGCGGTGGTCGGCGGCTCCTCGATCCTCTGGTCGGAAGTGAACGATTATGCCACCGAACTGACGGCCCAGCACAGGGAGCAGGGCTACACCTCCGACCGCGATCCCCGCAGCGAGGCGCTCGAACTGCTGCTCACGCAGAAGCTCCTCTTCAATCAGGCCTTCATCGACTCGGTCGATGTCAGCTTCTCGGAGATCTCCCAGCGGGTGGAGACCTACCTGCAGGCGCTCATCGACGATGCCGGCTCGATCGCGGCGCTGGAGAAGCGGCAGAACATGCCCATTTTCCACGTGCGCGAAATGTACCGCCGCCGCTTCGAGGAGCAGGCCTATGCCCAGGCGATGCAGGGCGCGGTGGTCGGCCGGGTCAAGGTGGTTCCCGGCGAGGTGGAGCGCTACTACCGGCGCATCGACAAGGACAGCCTGCCCACCATCGCCGACCAGTATGTCTATGCGCAGATCACGAAATTCCCCTTCTCGCGGACCGAAGCCCGGCAGCGCGCCAAGGAGCGCCTGCTCGACATGCGCGAGCGGATCATCACGGGCCAGGCCCGCTTCGACGTGATGGCGCGCATGTATTCGATCGACGCTTCGGCCATCAGCGGCGGGATGCTCGACCCGCAGCCGCTGGACGGCTTCGTGCGCCCGTTCGCCGATGCCCTCAGCGAACTGCGCCCCGGGCAGGTGTCGGAGGTCGTCGAAACCAAGTACGGCTACCATCTCATCCAGCTGATCGACCGCAAGGGGCGCATCTACCACGCGCGGCACATCGTGATCCGTCCCGACTATACGGTCGAGGAGGAGATCCGTCCCGCGCAGATGCTCGACAGCATCGTCCGGCTGGTCCGCAAGGATTCGCTCACTTTCGATGAGGCGGCGCTCCGCTTCTCGGACGACGCTCATTCGAAGATGAACGGCGGCATCGTGACCAACCACGACCTGCTGGAGGAGGGCCACTATTACGATGCCCGCTATACCGAGACCAGCTTCCTGAAGGAGGATTTCGGCCGCAGCGGCAAGAGTCTGGACGACTACAACGCGCTGCGCCGCCTCAAGCCGGGCGAGATTTCGGATGCCTTCCAGTCGGAGGACGCAATGGGCAACAGGCTGAGCAAGGTGGTCAAGCTCGTGCGGATCATCCCCGCGCACAAGGCCTCGCTCGATCAGGACTACATCCGCGTCGAGCAGCTGGCCCTGAACGCCAAGCGCGAGCGGGTGTTCCGGGAGTGGCTCGACCGGAAGATCGAGGGCATGTACGTCTATGTCGATCCCGAGTTCCGCTACGAGGATTTCGACAACAAGAACTGGTTCAAGTAAAAACGGGGGATTCCGATGCGGAGGCGACTGCGTGAATTATGCTCCGGTTTGCTGGTGGCGGGAGCCGCTGCCGGCATCGTTTTCGCCGGCAACCGGCCGGTGGTTCCGGCCGGCGAGGCGGCTGCGGCCGATCTCCTCTTCGCCGCCGCCGCTCCTGCGGACAGGCAGGAGGAGCCGCGCAAGGTGGCGGTCGATTTCATCTCCGACCGGGGCCATACCATCCCCTTCGGCGACACGACGGCCATGTGTCTGGTGGGCCACTTCGCCGCGCAGCACAACGGCACGGTCATCACGTGCGACAGCGCGATCCGCTACAACGACATGCGCTTCGAGTGCTTCGGCAACGTGCTCATTAACAAGAATACGACCTATATCTATGGCGACCGTGCCGAATACAACGGCGAGCTGAACCAGGCCCGGGTCTATTCCGATCTGGTCAAGGTGGTCGATGGCGAGGCGACGCTCTATACCTACGACTTTATTTTCAATACGTTGGATAACGTGGGCCGCTTCTCCGGCGGTGGCATCGTGACCAACCGCGACAGCCACCTCGAATCGATGCGCGGCTACTATTATGCCGACAGCAGCCGCGTGGTCTGCGTCGATCGGGTGGAGATGCGCAACGAGAACTACGAGCTGCGGGGCGACTCGGTGCTTTACGAGATGAACACCGACCAGGCCTATTTCTTCGACAGGACCAATATCTGGAACCGCGAGGGGGACTATATCTACGCCGACCGGGGCCGTTACGAGAAGGCGCGTGCGCTCTATGCCCTCACGCGCAACGGCTACGTGCTGACCGACCGTCAGGAGCTGTGGAGCGACAGCCTCTACTACTTCCGCGAGGAGGGGCACGCCCGCCTCTACCGCAACATTCAGATCGACGATACGGACCACAAGGTGCTCGCCTTCGGCGATTACGGCGAATACTGGAAAGAGCCGGGCGATGCGCTGCTCACGCAGCGCCCCTCGGTCATCAGCTACGATACGAGCCAGGGCGATTCTGTCTATATGCGGGCCGATACGATGTCGCTGCACACGATCCTCGTGGAGCGCGAGCAGGTGCCGGCTGCCGACTCTTCGGCGGTTGCCGCGAACGCTCCGGGGGCGGAGCCGCAGGAAATGGCCGCAGGAAATGCGCTGCGGCCCGATTCGCTCGCTTCGCCGGAGGAGATGAGGCGGAACCGCCGGCAGCGGCAGGATTCGCTGCGTGTGCGCCGCGGGGCGGAAGAGCCTGTGGGCGATCCCCGTTCGGCGGAGGTGCGCCCCGGGGCACCCGCCGGGCCGGAGCGCGATCTGCGTGCGGAAAATCCTGAGGCGGACGGGCTGCGTGCCGGGCTTCGGGCCGCTGCGGAGAACGACCCGCGGCCGCAGGCCGGAGCGGCGGAGCGAACCGATTCGTCGGCCGTGCAGCCGTCCGATACGGAGGAGCCGGCGGTCGATTCCGTCGCCTTTGTCTTGCCGGAACTCACTCCGGAGGAGGTCAAGGCCCGAGCCGACAGCGTGAAGGCGGCCCGCAAGGCGGCCGAGGTCGCGGCCCGGAAGCAGAAACTTGCGGAGATCGCGCGCGCGCGTCAAGCACGTGCGACGGCACGCCTGGAGGCACAGAAAGAGAGGGAACAGGAGCTGGAGCGCCGCATCGAAGAGCGGCGCATGCGCCGTGCGGCCCGAGTATGGGCCAGAAAGCGGGCACGTGCCGAGCAGGCGGTTGCGCGGGGCAAAAAGTCCGCCTGGGTGCTCGATTCGCTGCGCGCCGACTCGTTGCGTCTGTTCGCTTCCCGACCGGAGGAGGCTTCGGCAACGGATGCCGGCCCGTCGCGCGACTCACAGCGGACCGACTCAGCCGGGGGGGCTGAGAGCGACAGCGCCTCCGTTGCACAGCCCGATACGCTCTACCGCCTCATCAAGGGATACCGTCGGGTGCGGATCTATCGCAGCGATTTCCAGGCCGTGTGCGACTCGCTGGTGTCGCTTTCGACCGACTCGACGATTCTGTTCTATATCGACCCCGTGATGTGGAACGAGCAGAATCAGATTACCTCCGACCAGATGAAGGTCTTCCTGCGCAACGCGCAGATCGACCGCGCCGAGTTCGAGGGCAGTCCGCTCATGACCAGCCGCCTCGACACGATGTGCTACAACCAGGTGGCCGGAAAGCTCATCACGGCCTATTTCCGCGACAACAAGATCTACCGCAACGACGTGGAGGGCAACGTACAGACGCTCTATTACATGCAGGAGGAGGGCGCATCCGAGCCGGGGAGCCTGCTGGTGCTGCAAGCCGGATCGGCCTCCTACGACATCGAGGACAATGCGGTGGTGGGCATCACCTACCGCAACCAGCCCGAATGGCATGTCTATCCGATGAACATGATTCCCGAGACGCAGGACCGCTTCCTGGAGAACTTCTCGTGGGAGGAGGCGCGCCGTCCGCAGCTTCGGGAGGTCTTCGACCGCAGGATCCGCCCCTCCGAGCGCGAGGAGAAGAGCCTGCTGCCCAAACCCGACTTCCCGATCACGCACCGCATCGAGGAGTACAAGCGGCAGCTGGTCGAGCGGGGCAGTTGGGTCGATCGCGACGACCGGCTTACGCCCGAGATCCTCGACTGGATGCACGAACTGGGCTATTGATCGGCGGTGGGACAATCAGACGATGAATCATTTGTGCGATAATGACAAGGAGCTGCTTCCGGTGGTCGATGCCGCCGGCAGAGTGATCGGCAGCGCGACGCGGGGTGCGTGCCACGACGGAAGTAAACCGCTCCATCCGGTAGTGCACCTCCATCTGTTCGACTCGGCCGGAAGGCTCTACCTGCAAAGGCGCCCGCTCTGGAAGCGAATCCAGCCCGGACGGTGGGACACGGCCGTCGGCGGCCATGTCGATTGGGGCGAGTCGGTCGCCGAGGCGCTGCGGCGCGAGACCCGCGAGGAGCTGGGACTCGACGACCTGAAGCCGGAGCATCTGATGACCTACCTTTTCGAATCGGAGTGCGAGCGGGAGCTGGTTCATGTCTATCGTGCGGTGTATGACGGCCCCGTGCGGCCGAGCGCCGAACTGGACGGCGGGCGCTTTTGGACCCTGCGCGAGATCCGCGAAGCGATGGGGCGCGGCATGCTTACCCCCAATTTCGAGGACGAAATAGTCCGGATCGTTACCCTTCCCCCGCTTTAGAGAAAGCACATCAGCAGCAGCTGGATGATGATGACCCGCAGGAACATGCAGACGGGATAGACCGTTGCGTAGGCTACGGCGGGATGATCGCCCGGAATGGTCTCGTTGGCGTAGTTCAGCGCCATCGGGTTGGCCATGCTGCCGCACATGATGCCCGCCACGCGGCCGAAGTCGATGCGGAACAGCCGCAGGGCGATGAGGGCCACCGCGACGATCGGGAGGAAGGTAATGAGAAAGCCCAGTGCCACCCACAGCATGCCCTCGGGGCGCATGATGGTCTCCACGAAGTGGGCACCCGCGTCGAGACCCAGGCAGGCGAGGTAGAGCGAAAGCCCGAGCGCGCGCAGCATCAGGTTGGCGCTCAGGGTGGTGTAGGTCACGATATGGATGCGGGGACCGAACGTGCCGATCAGGATGCCCAGGATGATCGGTCCTCCGGCCAGACCCAGCTTCACGGGTAGCCCGATGCCCGGTATGGCGAGCGGAATGCTTCCCAGCAGCAGACCCAGAATCAGGCCGATGAATACGGGAATCAGGTTGGGTTCGTCGAGCCTCCTGACGGCATTGCCCAGAATCTTCTCGACGTTGCGGATCGCCTGTTCCTCGCCGACCACCGTGAGGCTGTCGCCCAGTTGCAGCATCAGGTCGGGCGTGGCGAGCAGCTGCACGCCCGAGCGGTGTACGCGGCTGATGTTGATTCCGTAGAGGTTGCGCAGCCGCAGCGAACTGAGTCTGCGGCCGTTGATCTCGGGTCGCGTGACGACGATCGATTGCGAACTGAGCTGGCTATCGACCGCGTTCCAGTCGATGTCCCGGGTGTTCCAGTCTTTCTGTATCTGCTCCCCGAAGAGCTGTCCGAGCGCCTGCACGTCGTCGGGCGAGGCGATGACCAGTATCAGATCGCCGGCTTCGAGCGCCGAATCGGAGGTGGGGATCGAGACGCGGCCCGCGCGCCAGAGGCGGGAGATGACGAAGTGGAGATGGCTGCACTGGACCACCTCGCGGATGCTGCGGCCCGCGATGCCGGGGTTGGTAACCTTGAACTCGACGATGAAGACGTTGTTGCGGTGCTCGGTATCGGGGCGGGGAATGTCCGTCGGCCGGGCGAAGAGCTTGCGGACGGCGATGATGCCGAGGATGACCCCCACCACGCCCAGCGGATAGGTCAGCGCGCAGCCCAGCGTGGCGTTGTTGCTGTCGAGCTGCATCTGCGAGAGCATCTGTTGTGCTGCGCCGAGCGCCGGGGTGTTGGTCGTCGCGCCGCAGAGGATGCCGGCCATGTCGCTCATCGGGACGCGGGTCGCGAGGCTGAGACCGACGGCCAGCAGCGAGCCGACCGCCACGATGAGCGTCGCCAGCCCGACCAGCCGGATGCCGCCCGAGCGGAGCGAGCTGAAGAAACCGGGACCTACCTGCAGACCGAGTGCATAGACGAAGAGTATCAGTCCGAAACTCTCGGCGAAGGCGAGCATCGCGGGGTCGATCGTGAGGCCGAAGTGGCCGGCGGCGATGCCGACGAAGAAGACGAAGGTCACGCCGAGCGAGATGCCCAGCAGCTTGATTTTGCCCAGGGCCATGCCGATGACCGAGATCAGCGAGAGTACCACGACGGCCTGGATGGCCGAGTGCTGTATGAAGAGATCCGTGAACCAGTGCATCGTGTTTGTGGGTTTCTGAGAAGAGGATTTCCGCGCAAAAATACTATTTTTTCGGGATCGCCGGTGCGATCGGGGCTTTTTTCAGCAGTTGTCCTGCGGCGGGCGTGCGCGTCCCGAGGGGGAGGGGGCGTGTCGGGCGGATGCTGTGCAGGGTGCGGCGGGTAGTGGAG
>CAMWGZ010000021.1 GCA_947173915.1 uncultured Alistipes sp. | reverse complement strand
ACATATTATTTACACGTCTGCCGATCCGCTTGGCGAATCCCAGAGCCAGCCCCCCTTCGGTCGTGACGAGGTTCATCCCCTCGGCAAACGCCTCCGGAGCCACCTCCTGCCGCCGCAGGTAGCCGAGCGCCTCCTCCTCGGGCAGCGCCGCACAGGGGAGCGCCCCCCTGTCGAGGTCGCAGCTCATCGCCAGCGCCTGGTCGGGCTTGAGGGTTCCCTTGAAAATCTGGCCCATCGCCACTCCCGCGGCAATCACGTTCATCGTCCCCGAGAGCGCCGCCACAGCCTCCCACTGGGCGGCCCGATAGGCGTAATAGGTATCCCCGATCGCCGCGAAGCGCATCCGCTCCGGCTCCCGGAGCCACCGTCGCAGCTCCTCGCTCTCGCGCCGCCCCACCGGTGCGAAGGGGTTGCGCCGGGGTTTGGGCAGGCGACCGCCGCACGAAGCGTCGTCGGCCTTGCGGGCCACCGCCAGGAAAAAACCTTCGCCCCGCGCCCGGTGCGGGAAGAAGCGGAAGGTCTGGAACGCCCCCCGCCGGCCGCACGTCACGCCCCACGCCTCGGGGCAGGCGATCTCGCGTGCCGGAACAAGCTCCCCGCCCGCCTCGGCCGCGAACGCATCCAGGGTCTCCTCGTTCTCCGAGCGGTTGAAGGTACAGGTACTATAAAGCAGAATGCCCCCCGGGCGCAGCGTCCGCCACGCCTCGCAGAGGATCTCCCGCTGCCGCGCCGCGCACACCTTCACGTTGCCCTCGCTCCACTCCTCGCGCGCCTCGGGCATCTTGCGGAACATGCCCTCGCCCGAGCAGGGGGCATCGACCGCCACCGCATCGAACCACTCCGTCATGAGGCCCGCCTGAGCCGCATCGCCCACCGTGACGGCCGTATTGCCCAGCCCCCACTTGCGGACGTTGTCGGCCAGCACCGCCGCCCGCTGCCGGCTGATCTCGTTGGCGACGACCAGCCCGTCGGACCCGACGAGCGAAGCGTAGAGCGTGGTCTTGCCGCCCGGCGCGGCACAGAGGTCGAGCACCCGCTTTCCGGCGAGCGGCTCGCCGGCGAGCACGTGCGCGACGAACTGCGAGGAGGGCTCCTGCACGTAGTAGGCCCCCGCATGGAAATCGGGATCGCACGTAAAGGAAGGGCGCGCCGCAAGATACCGCCCCTCGGGCGACCAGGGGATCGGCTCGGCATCCCGCCAGCGGCAGGGGCGCAAAGGATGCAGCCGCACCGAAACGGGCGATGCCCCCTCCAGCGCGGCGCACAGGGCGGCACCCTCCGCCGCCCCCAGCTCCTCGGTCATGCGCGCCACGAACCGTTCGGGCAGATTCGCTCCGGGACGGCTCATCGCACACCTCCCTCTTCCGCCTTCGCCGCCAGCTCGGCACGTCGGGCATCAATGCGCGCACAGATCTTCTCCATGACCGAGGGGTCGGAGACGAAATCCTCGCGGTCCTTATCGACCACGAACACCTCGCCCTCGTAAATGTTTTCGATCCAGTCGTCGTAGCGTTCGTTGAGCCGGCGCAGGTACTCCTCGTCGATATTCATCTCGTAGGCCCGCCCCCGGCGGCGTATCTGGGAAATGAGCGTCGGCACGCCCGCCTTGAGGTAGATCAGCAGGTCGGGGCGCGGCACTAGATTGGTTATCAGCGAAAAGATACTCATGTAGGTATCGAAGTCCCGCCCCGACATGAGGCCCATCCGGTGCAGGTTGCCGGCAAAAATGTGGGCATCCTCGTACACCGTGCGGTCCTGGAATATGTCCGCCGCCGGATCGCGCAGCATCTCTACGGTCTGCCCGATGCGGCTGCCCAGAAAGTAGATCTGCAGGTTGAACGACCAGCGGTTCATGTCGTCGTAGAAGTCGCCGATATAGGGGTTGTCGCCCTCCTCGTAATAGGCTTTCCCTCCGTAACGTTCGGTCAGCATTCCGGTCAGCGTCGTCTTGCCGCTGCCGATATTTCCGGCTATCGCAATGTACATAATTCAAGCAAATATCTGGTTATCAAACCTCCGCATGGATGGCCTCCGCCACAGACACCTCCCCGCCGGCCGCTTCGGCCAGCAGCTCCTCGACGACGGCACGGTCGTTCCGCATCCGGGGCAGCTTGTTCTTCCCGCGGCGGCGCAGCCACCGCAGCGCCGTACCGGCGGGCAGCTCCCGGAGCACGGGCGGGTCGAGCGCCGTGCGGCGCTTGGCATCGTAGTCCGAATTGAGGCGGCGCAACTCGCGGTCGAGCACCTCGGCGAAGCGCTCCACAGAGGCGGGACGCAGGGAAAACTCCACCGCCCACTCGTGCGCGCCCCGCGTGGCGATCCCCATGAAGCGGGGGGCCACCGAATACTCCTCGACCACCGCGCCGCACTCCTCGCAGGCCACGCCGAGCGCCCGCTCGGCGTTATCGACGATCAGCTCCTCGCCGAAGACGTTGATGAACTGCCGCGTGCGGCCGGCGAAGCGGATGCGGTAGGGATCCGTCGCGGTAAACTCCACCGTGTCGCCGATCTCGTAGCGCCACAGGCCGTTGTTCGACGAGACGAGCATCGCGTAGGTCTCGCCGCAGCGCACCCCCTCCAGGGGCACGATCCGGTCGCCCTGACGGAACTCGTAGTAGGTGCCGTAGTCGAGCATCAGCAGCATGTCCTCCCGCGCGGGATCGTCGGCCAGGGCGAAGAACCCCTCGGAGGCGTTGTAGGTCTCCATGTAGGTCATTGCGTCGCTCGGGATGAGCTGCTCGAACGACTTGCGGTAAGGAGCGAACGACACGCCTCCGTGTGCGAACAGCTCCAGCCCGGGCCACACTTCGAGCAGGTTGTCCCGCCCGGTGCGCTCCAGCACCCGCCGCATGAGCAGCAGGTTCCAGGAGGGAACCCCCGCGAAGGCCGTGATCGGCTCGCGCAGGCACTCGCGGCAGATCGCGTCGATCTTGCGGTCGAAGTCGGGGATCAGTGCCGTCGCCATCCGGGGTGCCCGGAACCAGCCGCTCCAGAAGCCCGTGCGGCTGATGAGCAGCGCCGAAAGGTCGCCGACCAGCGTCCCCTCCTCCCGGGCGCACGATCCGCCCAGGGTCAGCGTCTTGCCGTCGAAGACCCGCGACGCGGGACGGGCCGCGGCATAGATGGCCGCCACGTCCCGCATGCCGAGGGTGTGGTTGCGCCAGAGCGACTCCCCGGTCACGGGCAGGTACTTGCTCCGGTCGGAGGTGGTGCCCGACGAGCGGGCGAACAGCTCCACGCGCCCCGGCCAGGCGACATTGCGTTCGCCCCGGAGCATCCGGAAGATATAGGGCTTGAAGGTCTCGTAGTCCTGCACCCCGACCTGCGAGGCGAACGCCTCGGGCGAAAGCCCCGGGCGGATTCCGTAGCGGCGGCCGAAATCGGTCCGCCCGCCCCGCGCCATCAGGCGGCGGAACACCTCGGCCTGCACCTCCAGCGGATACCGGCGGAACCGGTCGATCGCCTTCATGCGGCGGGAAAAGTAACTGCGCAATAATCTGTTGCGGATCGACATCGCACCCAAAGTCTAATTGAAGAAATAACCTATTTTCGCTATCGACGCGGGCATGGCGAAGACCACCACCCGGTCGTAGGCGTTCAGTTCCATGTTGCCGACGGCGATGAACACCTTGTCGCCGCGCACCACTCCGCCGATGATCGTATCCTGCGGCAGGCGCAGCTCCTTGATCGGCGCACGCGTGGCGGGGGCGTTGGGCTTGACGATGAACTCCAGCACCTCGGCCTCGCTGCCCGTGAGGCACTTGATCGCCTGCACGTCGGTGGACATGGTAAAGCGGAAGATATTCGACGCGGTAATCAGCTTCTTGTTGATGATCGTGTCGATGCCGATGCTCTCGGCCAGGTTGATGTAGTCGAGGTTCTCCACCTCGGCGATTACCTTCTTCACGCCCATGCGCTTGGCCAGCATCGCGGCCAGAATGTTGGTCTCGCTGCGGCCGGTCACGGCCACGAAAGCGTCCATGTTGGCCAGCCCCTCTTCGAGCATCGCCTCGATATGGCGGCCGTCCTCGTTGATGATGAGCGTCTTGTCGAGCAGCTCGGCCAGGCGGTAGGCCTTCTCGGCGTTGTACTCGATCAGTTTGACCGCCACTTCATTCTGCAATTCGGAGGCGATCCGCACGCCGATGCGCGAACCGCCCAGGATCATCATGTTGTTGATCTCGACGTTAGACTGGCCCGAGAACTCCATGACCTCCCGCACGGCATCCTGCCGGGCGATGACATAGACCACGTCGCCCTCCATGAAGATCTCGTCACGGCGGGCGATGATCGTCTGCCCTCCGCGTGCGATGGCCACCGTGCGGTAGCTCAGCTGCGTCGCGTCGTCGGCGAAGCCCGACAGCTCCCGGCCGATGAGCTGCGACGCGGGATCGAGCCGGAAGACCACCAGCGAAAGGCGGCCGCTCGAAAAATCGACGTACTCGGTGGTCGAGGTGTGTCCCAGCAGGTTGATGACCTCCTGCGCCGCGACCTTCTCCGGATAGAAGAGGTAGTCGATGCCCATGCTGATGAAGATCTCCTTGTTGTTGGGTTCGAGATACTCGTTGTTGTCGATGCGGGCGATCGACTTCTTCGCCCCGAGCTGCTTGGCCAGCGCGGCGGCCACCACGTTGTCGTTCTCCACGTGGTTCACGGCGATGAACAGATCGCACTTGCGCACCGAAGCCTTGCGCAGCACGGCAAAGGCGGTCGAGTCGCCCTCGACCGTAATCACGTCGGCCAGGCTGGCCACGTCGGCCAGCAACTTGGGGTCGCCGTCGATGATCGTGATGTCGTGGCCGTTGCCGCTGAGCATCTTCGCCAGATGGCTTCCCATCTCTCCCGCACCTGCAATGACGATTTTCATACCCGATTCTTTCCGCAACAAACGTGCCCCGATCTTTCCGGCGGCACCGCCTGCCGGAGAATCGGGACAACATTCTTGCAATTAACCGAACAAATATATAAATTTGCGTCGGAACTCCCAAATTCGGGAGACAAAATCGAACGCTCATGCCAAACTGGTTGCTCCTCATCCTGATCTCGATCCTGGCCGTCGGTCTCTTCGTGCTGGGCATGTCGCTCACGCTGATGATCAAGGGACATCACATCGACTCCGAAATATCGACCAACAAGAACATGCAGCGCCTCGGGATCAAATGCGCCGTACAGGAGACCCGCGAACAGATCGCCGGCGAGGAGGACTGCGCCGCGACGAGCGCCTGCACGGGCAACTGTGCAGCCTGCACGCCCGCCCAGGCCGCCTCGGTACACGGCAAAAAAGAGGAGTAAACGCCGCCTGCGCCCACCCGGCCCCGGCTGCGACCGCACCTTGCCGGGCCTCAGCCGTCCGGAGCCGCTCCGCGGCCACCCGTCCGCACCTATCCCCCGATCTCGCTCAGTTCGAGCCAGCGCATGCTGCTCGCGTCGATGCGACCGATCAGTTCGGCGATGCGTTCCGACGCGCGCTGCAACTCCTCGAAAGGCAGCTCGCCCGACGACAAACGCTCTTCGAGCGCGGCCTTCTCCCGCTCCAGTTCGGGAATCTCCCGCTCCAGCTCCTCCAGTTCACGCTTCTCCTTGAAAGTCAGCTTGCGCGCCGGCTCCGTACGCACGGGAGCCTGCTGGGAGACCGGTGCGGCGGCACGCTCCCGCGAGGCGGCCTGCTGCTGCCGCGCGGCCTCGTAGTCGCGCCTCCAGGCAAGGTAGTCGGAGTAACTACCCGCAAACTCGCGCACCTCTCCGTCGCCGCAGAACACCAGCAGGTGGTCGGCCACCCGATCGACGAAAAAGCGGTCGTGCGAAACGACGAGCACGCAACCGCGAAAGGCGCGCAGGTACTCCTCCAGCACGCCGAGCGTCACGATGTCGAGGTCGTTGGTCGGCTCGTCGAGCACCAGAAAGTTGGGATTGCGCATCAGGACCGTACAGAGATACAGTCGCTTGCGTTCGCCGCCGCTCAGGCGCGCCACGAACCCGTGCTGCACCTCGGGCGGGAAGAGGAAGTGCTGCAACAGCTGCGAGGCGCTCAGACGACGGCCGTCGCCCAGCTCGATCTCCCGGGCGATGTCGGTCACCACGTCGATGACCTTCTTCCCCTCGTCGAAGGCCAGCCCCTGCTGGCTGTAATAGCCGAAGCGGACGCTCTCGCCCACCTCGATCGTGCCGCTGTCGGGCTGCTCGATCCCCAGGATGAGCTTCAGCAGGGTCGATTTGCCGCAGCCGTTGTCGCCGACGACCGCCAGCTTGTCGTAGCGGGCGAAATCGTAATCGAAATCACGCAGGATCCGCCGCTCGCCGAAGCTCTTGCACACCCCGCGCGCCTCGAAGATCTTGGTCCCGATGCGTGTCGTCCGCACGTCGAGTTGCAGGGAGGCCTGCGTGCGGGTGGTCCGCAGCCGCTCCTCCAGCGCCCCGAAGGCTTCGACCCGGGCCCGCGCCTTGGTCGCCCGCGCCTGCGGCTGCCGCCGCATCCACTCCAGCTCCCGGCGGTAGAGGTTGCGGTCGCTCTCGCGCCGGGCCTCCTCCGCCTCGCACCGCTCCCGCTTCTTCTCGACAAAATAGGCGTAATCGCCCCGGTAGAGGGTCGCCCCCCGGCGCTCCAGCTCCAGAATCGAATTGCAGACCCGGTCGAGGAAGTAGCGGTCGTGCGTCACGAGCAGCAGCGCCGTGCGGCTGCACTCCAGATACTCCGCGAGCCAGACGGTCATGTCGGCATCGAGGTGGTTGGTCGGCTCGTCGAGCACCAGCAGGTCGGCCGGGTCGATCAGCACCGAAGCCAGCGCCACACGCTTGAGCTGCCCTCCGGAGAGCACCCCAACCGGCCGGTCGAAATCCCCGATCCGCAGCCGCGAAAGCACCTCCTTGGCCCGCTGCTCGTAGCCCCAGGCCCCGAGGGCATCCATGCGGTTCATCGCCTCCTGCAACCCCGCACCCGAAGGGTCGGCGAGCGCCCGCTCGTAGGCGGCCACCGCCTGCAAAGCCGGCGAATCGGAGCGGAAGCATGCCTCCAGCACCGTCGCACCGGGCGGAAACAGGGGATTCTGTTCGAGGTAGGCGACCCGCAGGTCGCGGCGGGGCGTGACGACCCCTTCGTCGGCCGACTCGCGGCCGGCCAATATGTCGAGCAACGTGCTCTTTCCCGAGCCGTTGCGCCCGACGAGCGCCACACGCTCGCCCTCCTCGATCGCGAACGAGACCCCTTCGAAAAGGAGCAGATCGCCGTACGATTTGGCGAGGTTCTCCACTTGCAGACAGCAACTCATACAATTTCTATGTTTCGTCGATTACACTGTTAATTTCTCTATATGGGACCGGACACGGCTTCCGTTTCCGCCCGGCGGACACCTCAAAAACCGGAATCGGCGGTCCAGCCCTCCGCCCGGGCACGACAGCTCCCGACCAGGTCGGCGACGACCTCCGCCGCCGTCTCCTCGCCGCCGAGCAGCGAGGCCGCCTGACCGATCTCAAGCTCCCCCTCCTCAAGGTCGCCCTCGAACATACCCAGCCGGGCACGTCCGCGCCCGACCAGCTCGAGCAGTTCCGCCGCATCGGCACCCCGGGCTTCGGCCTGCTCGACGGCGCGGAAGAATCCGCCCCGCGCCAGCCGTGTCGGGGTTATCTTTTTCAGCATGAGCCGCGTGTCGCCCTCTGCGAGCGAGCGGCACAGCCGTTTGAACGCCTCGTGGGCCGAACTCTCGGCACACACGGCGAAGCGGGTGCCCACCTGCACCCCCTCGGCTCCGAGCAGCATCGCCGCCGCCATCCCCTCGCCCGTCGCCACGCCTCCGGCAGCGATGAGCGGCAGGGCCGTAGCCCGCCGCACGGCGGGAATCAGGCAGAAGGTGGTCGTCTCCTCGCGGCCGTTGTGACCGCCCGCCTCGAACCCTTCGGCCACGACGGCATCCACGCCCGCCTCCTCGCATTTGCGGGCGAAGCGCGACGAGGCGACGACATGCGCCACCGTCACGCCGTGTCCGTGCAGGAAGCCGGTCCAGGTCGCGGGGTTGCCCGCCGACGTGAAGACGATCTTCACGCCCTCCCCGACGAGCACCTGCATGAGTTCCTCGACGCGGGGATGGAGCAGCGGGACATTGACACCGAACGGGAGGTCGGTCGCCCGGCGGCACTTGCGGATATGCTCGCGCAAAAGTTCTGGCTCCATCGAGCCGGCCCCCAGCAGGCCGAGTCCTCCGGCGTTGCTGACCGCCGCAGCAAGCCGCCAGCCGCTGCACCACGCCATGCCGCCCTGCACGATCGGGTAGCGAATACCGAAAAGTCTGTTGATCCGATTCATCGCAATTCGTTTTAACGGGTAAATATAACCAAAATCATCCTTTCCGCAAATACCGTGCGGTGTGGCGATCCCCTCCTGCCGCGCTCCCCGGCCGCTCGCTCTCCGAAAAAAGAAAAGCCCCGACACCGAAGTCGGGGCAAAATGCGCAGGCCGCAACCGGCCTACTCATCGGTTTTTATCGGAGTATCTTGCTGAGCACCTCGAAATTCCCGCAACGGGATGTAGAACTTGGTCTGAGTCGGCGTATAGATGCCCCACGTAACGCAGGAAACCAGCAGATTCAAAAAGTTCTGGTTCGTCTTTACCACATAATCCGGCGCGTCGTCCACATATTCCGCCGCTGCCAGCTTGTTCTTTCCGACGGGGATCAATCCGCCGATCAGGTGGTGGTTCCACTGGCGGTTTACCTGCACGAGCGGCTCATTCGGTTTCACGTCGCCGTGCATGACACGGGTGCTGTAACAGGAGGTCAGACTCAGAAGAGAGAAGAGCGCAAATCCCCCCCCCACAAAATTCTTTTCATAACGATAATTTATAATTGGTTAGGTCCTGCAAATATAACAAAAGACAACCACATATCCTAATCCTCCGGCCGCTTTCCGCGCCCACCCGGCTGCTGCGGGAGCTGCCCAAAGCACCGGCAGCGGAGCGACGGCAGCGGAAACCCCTACCGGTTCTCGGCCACCCAGCGGGTCAGCTCCACGAAATCGGCGACCGACAAGCGCTCGGCGCGCTGCGAGAAAAAGGGGTGTTCGCGTCCGCCGAAGTCGCCGAAGACCGAGCGCAGCGAGTTGCGCAGCATCTTGCGGCGCTGCCCGAACGAGGCCTTGACCACCTGCACGAACAGCCGCTCGTCGCAATCGAGTGCCGCCACGCCGTTGCGGCGCAGCCGCACGACGGCGCTCTTGACCTTCGGAGGCGGATTGAAGACCGTCTCGTTCACCGTGAACAGATACTCGATGTCGTACCACGCCTGAAGCAGCACGCTCAGGATACCGTACTCCTTCGATCCGGGCGGCTCGGCCAGCCGGACGGCCACCTCCTTCTGGATCATGCCGACACACTCGGGGATCAGGTCGCGGCATTCGAGCACCTTGAAAAAGATCTGGGACGAGATGTTGTAGGGGAAATTACCGATCACACGCAGTCCGTCGGGAAACAGCCCGCGCAGGTCCATCTTCAGGAAATCGCCCTCCATGAGCCGGGGCGTGAACTCGGGATAGTGGACACGCAGGTAGGCGACGCTCTCCGAATCGATCTCGGCCCCGTACACCGTCACATCCGGCCGCCTCAGGAGAAACTGCGTGAGCACCCCCATGCCGCACCCCACCTCCAGCACCGGAGCGGGAGCCTCGGCGGTTCCTCCGCCCAGCGAGTCGCAGATCTTGCGCGCGATATTGAGATCGACCAGAAAATGCTGGCCCAATGCCTTCTTTGCTCTTACTTCACTCATTCGTTCTCGTTCTTTCCGCCGAGCCGACCTCCGGCACCGTTCCGATGCGGCGGCAACCGCTGCGGAGCCGGAAAATCCGACACCGGCAATCCCGCCGGCCCGCTCCGAAGCCGCTCCGCCCGTCGCCTCAACGAATGTATTTCTTTACCTCTTCGACGTGCCTTTTTCTCTTCTTGTGGTATTCGTTGTGGAACATGACGATCCCCGCGACGACGAAAACGGCGGGAATGACGAGCTTCGAATAACGGCCGTCATGCAGGCACCACACGACGTTGATCGTGAACCAAAAGATCGTCGCAAGCAGAAAAACCAGTGCGACGGCGGCCGTCTTCTTGTTGAATGCAGCGGATTTCTTGTTCATATGCGTTCCAATTTACGAATCGTTCTTCTGTTGTTGCCTCCGGCGGCATCGCTCCCGGCACCGGCGACAGCGACCGGACACCGCCGCCCCGCCTCCGGTGCGTCAGTTGCCCTGCTCGCACATGAACTTGACGCGGATCAGACGAATCTCCTCCTCGGTGTAGTCGCCGCCCAGCTCCTCGATCGCCTCATCGAGCGAGTCGCTCTGGGCATCCTCCTTGAAATAGAGGTAAATATCGTCGGCCTTATCCTCGTCGATGACCTGCCGGATGTAGTAGGAAATATCGAGCTTCGTACCCGAATTGACGATGCCTTCGATTTCGGAGAGCAGTTCGCCGAAATCCAGGTCGCGCGCCCGGGCGATATCCTCGAAGTCCATCTTGCGGTCGATGGCCTGGATGATGAAAATCTTGTTGCCCGACTTGCCGCCGACCGACTTGACCACCATGTCCTGCGGCCGCACGATCTCCTTCTCCTCGACGTAGGCCCGGATCAGGCGGATGAACTCCTCGCCGAACTTGCGCGCCTTGCCCGCACCCACGCCCGAGATGTTCTGCATCTCCTCAAGCGTGATCGGATACTGGATCGCCATGTCTTCGAGCGACGGATCCTGGAAGATCACGAAGGGGGGCAGGTCGTGCTGCCGCGCCACCTTCTTGCGCAGCTCCTTGAGCATCGAGAACAGCTCCTCGTCGGCAGCACCGCTGCCACGGCCCGCCGGAGCGACCGCCTCGACCTCCTTCTCCTCCTCGTCGTAGTCGTGGTCGAGCGTCACGTGGACCGTCCGGGGATTTTCGATGAACTCCTCGCCCTGGGCATTGATCGCCAGCAGACCGTAGTTCTCGATATTCTTGTCGATCAGCCCCATGATGAGCGCCTGCCGGATCACGGCCCCCCAGTAGCGGGTGTCGTGCTCGGCACCCGCGCCGAACCACTCGCTCTTGTTGTGGCCGTAGCTCTTGATCAGCGCGGTCATCTTGCCGGTCAGCACGTTGGCCAGGTAGTCGGCCTTGAACTTGTCGCCCAGGTCGCGCAGCGCCTCCAGCACCGTGCAGAGCGACTTTTTCGCATCGATCCGGGGCTTCGGATTGCGGCAGTTGTCGCAGTTGCCGCAGTTCTCCTCCGTATATTCCTCGCCGAAATAGTGGAGCAGCGTCTTGCGGCGGCAGATCGAACTCTCGGCATACGACACGGTCTCGAGCAGCAGCAGCTTGCCGATCTCCTGCTCGGCCACCGGCTTGCCCTGCATGAATTTCTCCAGCTTCTGGATGTCCTTATAACTATAAAAGGTAAGGCAGTGCCCCTCGCCGCCGTCGCGGCCCGCACGGCCCGTCTCCTGATAGTACCCCTCCAGCGATTTGGGGATGTCGTAGTGGATGACATAGCGCACGTCGGGCTTGTCGATGCCCATGCCGAAGGCGATCGTCGCCACGATCA
>CAMWGZ010000020.1 GCA_947173915.1 uncultured Alistipes sp. | reverse complement strand
ACGCCGTGCGCGTGGTGTCGGACATCCTCGAGTCGAACGGCTCGTCGTCGATGGCCACCGTCTGCGCCGGCACGCTGGCGCTGATGGATGCCGGCGTAAAGCTGAAGAAACCCGTTTCGGGCATCGCGATGGGTCTGATCTCCGACTCGGCGACGGGCCGCTGGGCCGTGCTCTCCGACATCCTGGGCGATGAGGACCACCTGGGCGACATGGACTTCAAGGTCACGGGTACCGCCGACGGTATTACCGCGACGCAGATGGATATCAAGGTCGATGGCCTCTCCTACGAGGTGCTGGCCAAGGCACTGGAGCAGGCCCGCGTCGGCCGCATGCACATCCTGGGCAAGCTTACGGAGTGCATCGCCGAGCCGCGCGAGGACTACCGTCCGTTCGTGCCGCGCATCGTCCAGATTACCATTCCTCAGGATATGATCGGTGCCGTGATCGGCCCGGGCGGCAAGGTAATTCAGGATATTCAGAAGACCACCGGCACGACCATTACCATTACCGAGGTCGAGAACAAGGGTATCGTCGATATCTTCGGTCTGGACAAGGAGGCGATGGATGCCGCGCTGATGCGCATCAAGAGCATCGTGGCAACCCCCGAGGTGGGCGATGTCTATAACGGCAAGGTGCGTTCGATCATGCCTTTCGGTGCGTTCGTCGAGATCCTTCCCGGCAAGGATGCACTGCTCCACATCTCGGAGATCGACTACAAGCGTTTCGAGACGATGGAGGAGAGCGGCCTGAAGGAGGGCGACATGATCGAGGTCAAGGTCATCGGCATCGACCCCAAGACCAACAAGCTCAAACTTTCGCACCGTGCCCTGCTGCCCCAGCCCGAAGGATGGGTCGAGCAGGAGCGCAGACCCCGCGACCGCGGAGATCGTCCGCGCCGTCGTCCGGAGAAAAAAGAGTAACCCCCCCCTTTCGTTTTTCGCGCCCGAAATCCTGCCATGGATTCGGGCGCGAAACGAAATTTGCACGATAGTTGCATATACTTCACAAGGCGGCATCCGGACAGCTATCCTTGACTGCGGGATGACGACAAAACCGAACACAAGGAATTACACCAATTAAAAAAACCAGTTATGAAAAAGTTGATGAAACTTACTCTGGCACTTGCAGTCGTCTCCCTGACGATCTCCGGTTGCAACTGTTTCAAGAAGATGGCCAAGAACGGCGACGACACCTCGCTGACCTGCACGCCCGAAATGTTGGTACTCAACAACGGGACGGTCGCAGCCGACATCACGGCTACGTTCCCCGCAAAATATTTCAACCCCAAGGCGATCGTCAAGGTTACGCCGGTCATGGTATTCGCCGAGGGCGAAGTGGCCGGCACGCCGAAGTTCTTCCAGGGATCGAAGGTCAAGGAGAACTACACCACCGTCGATAAGAAGCTGGGCGGCACCTACACGATGCACGTCGAATTTCCCTACGACGAGCGGATGCAGCTCTCCGAACTGCAGCTGCGCATCGAAGCCAAATGCGCTGCCGGCGACGAATTCATGCTGCTGAACGCCAACACGGGCGAGATCGTCAAGGCCAAGGAGCTGGAGAAGAACCCGGCGATCGTCCGCGAGTGCGGTCTGGTCGTTGCACGCGGTGTCAATACCCTCCAGCAGGAGCTGGCCTACGACGAGGCCATGACGGCCCTGCCGAGCGACTACAAGCGCGTGACCACCGAGGTCGATAAGGCCGAGATCCTCTACGCGATGAACCGCGCCAACGTGACCGACAAGGCGCTGAAAAAGGCCGACCTGTCGGCATTCAAGGCCAATGTCGATGAGAACCTGAAGAACGACCGCGCCACGCAGCACATCGCCGTGAAGGGCTATGCTTCGCCCGACGGCCCGATGAAGTTCAACGACAAGCTCTCCAAGGAGCGCAGCGAGTCGGGCGACAAGGTCATCGCCAAGCTGCTCAAGGATTCGGGCCTGTCGATCGACGTAGCCGCCTACGGCGAGGACTGGGAGGGCTTCCAGGAGCTGGTGCGCGCTTCCGACATCAAGGACAAGGAGCTGATCCTCCAGGTGCTGAGCATGTACACCTCTTCGACGCAGCGCGAGGAGCAGATCAAGAACATGGCTTCGGTATTCGATGAACTGAAGAAGGACGTGCTGCCGCAGCTGCGCCGCGCGCTGGTGGTAAACAGCACCGACATCGAGGGCAAGAGCGATGCCGAGATGATGGCGCTGGTCAATGCCGGCAAGCTGGACGAGCTGAACCTCAACGAGCTTCTCTTCATCGCCGAATCGGTTGCCGAGGACGATGCCACCAAAGTGGCCGTGCTGAGCCATGCGGCCCGCAAGTACGACGACGCACGCGCCTACAACAACCTGGGCATCGTGCTGACCAAGACCGGCCATGAGGCCGAGGCGCTCGAGTGTTTCCGGAAGGCGGCCCGCCTGGGCGAGTCGTCGGCCGCGCTGAACGGCAACATGGCCCTGGCCAACCTGGCTAACGGCAACATCGCCGAAGCCGAGAAGTATGCCAAGGGTGCCGATGCCAAGACCAAGAGCCTGGTAGCCGCCGCACAGGGCGAGTACAACGCCGCCGCCAAGCAGCTGGAGGGCAAGAACGCCGCCATCGCCAACACCCTCAACAAGGACTACGCCGCCGCCAAGCGTGCGATCGCCAAGGACGCTTCGGCCGAGGCCGACTACCTGCGTGCCGTGATCGCATCGGAGCAGGGCGACATGAAGACCGCCGAGGCTCAGCTGCGCAGCGCCGTGAAGAAGGAGGCATCGCTGGCCGAAAAAGCTGCCCGCGACGCACACTTCAGATCGCTCTTCGAGAACGGACTGACCTTCTAAATCCGACTTGCGGAGCGCAACGTCCGCAGAGAAAAACGTCCGCATCTTCCGGAAGATGCGGACGTTTTCCGTATCCGCAGGCCCTCTTTTTCCGAAGAGCGGAGCGTTCGGCACGGAATTGGCACACAAAAAAACGGATCGGACCGCCCGAAAGCGGAAAAAATCCGAAAAATTGCTAATTTTGCTGAAAATAAACTTTTTTCGGAACCACGGACCCTGCCTGCAGGAAGCAAACGCAAGGCAAACGGAACCGGAGTTCCGGTCGTAAAAACAGAAGCCATTATGGAATACGCGAATCATTTGAAGGAATACGGTCCGGCTCCGAGCCAGGAGCGGGTGGCCGAGGAGGTGGCGCGCCTGCGCAAGGCGGCCGAGCGCAACAGAAATCCGGAGGTCTATAAGTTATGCTATTCGGCCATCGACCTGACCACTCTTTCGTGTAACGATTCGGTGGAGTCGGTCTCCGAGTTCGCCGGCAAGGCGGTCGCCTTCTACAAGGAGTTCCCCCACCTGCCCAACGTCGCCTCGATCTGCATCTACCCGCCCTTCGTCGAGACGGTGGGTGTCGCCATCGACGGCACCGACCTGCGCATCACGAGCGTGGCGGGCGGCTTCCCTTCGTCGCAGACCTTCCTTGAAGTCAAGGCGCTGGAGGTGGCCATGGCTGTCGAGAACGGTGCCGACGAGGTCGATATAGTGCTCAACGTCGGCAAGATGCTCCAGGGCCATTACGACGAGGCGGCCAACGAGGTCGAGGCGATCCGGGCGGAAACGGACCCCGACGTGGTGCTGAAGGTCATCATCGAGTCGGGCGCGCTGAAGAGTCCCGACCTGATCCGCAAGGCCTCGCTGCTCTCGATGTTCGCCGGTGCCGACTTCGTCAAGACCTCGACCGGCAAGACCGACGTTTCGGCAACCCCCGAAGCGGCTTTCGTGATGTGCGAGGCGATCCGCGACTACCACGCCCGGACGGGACGCAAGGTGGGATTCAAACCCGCCGGAGGAGTCCGCACGGCGGAAGATGCCGCCCTCTACTACACGATCGTCGAGGAGGTGCTCGGCCGCGAGTGGCTCACTCCCGAACTCTTCCGCATCGGTGCCTCGTCCGCTGCGAACAACCTGCTCTCGGCCATCGAGGGACGCGACGTGAAGTTCTTTTAGCCTGCCGCAGCAGCGTCTGCCGGCAGACAACGCAAAACCCCTCCCGGAAATATCCCGGGAGGGGTTTCTCTTTCGCGGGAAGAGCCGCCGCAACACCACACCCGCAAGAGAGAGGTAGTGCAGCGCCGCCCCCGAATCAACGGGAGAGGTAGCGCTCGGTCAGCCGCGAGACGGCATAGTCGCCCAGCTCCTCCTGCCGTACACGTCGGTAGCGCAGCAGCAGCTCTTCGGTCCACCGCGCGCACTCGATGCGGTGGAAGACGGCATGGATGGCCCGGTGCGACAAGCGGTGCACCGGCAGCGCCACGCTTCCGGCATGGTGCAGCGGCCCGCACGCGCCGAGCAGGGTGCGGAACCGATCGTCCGCCGCCAGCTCGGCATACTCCAGCGGACGGTCGCTCTCGATGAGCGGAAACTCGTACAGCCCTTGCCAGATGTCGCCCGCCTCGCGTCGCGCCAGCAGCGACTCGCCGCCGCAGGTCAGGTGCAGGTAGTTGAAATAGCGGGGCGCAACCGACGCACGCCCCTGCTTGACGGGGCGGCGGTCCACCGTCCCGGCTGCCCGGGCAAGACAGCGGTCCCGCAAAGGACACTCCTCCTCGCAGCGGGGCTGCGCCGGCAGGCAGCAGAGAGCGCCGAAATCCATCATCGCCTGGTTGTAGAGTCCCGGATGCGCCCGATCGAGCAGCGCATCGGCCAGCCCGGCGAACCTCCGCCGCCCGGAGGCGGTGTCGATCGGCTCCTCCAGGTCGTAAAGACGCGAGAGTATGCGGAACACATTGCCGTCCAAAACGGCCCGAGGCTCATCGAAAGCGATCGAGCAGACCGCCGCAGCCGTATAGTCCCCCACCCCGGGCAACGCCCGCACGGCGGCGTAGTCGGTCGGAAAGATACCGCCGTGCCGCTCGACGATCAGCCGCGCGGCCGTCAGCAGGTTGCGCGCCCGGGAATAGTAGCCCAGCCCCTGCCAGCATTTGAGCACCCGATCCTCCGGCGCGGCGGCCAGCGCCCGCACGTCGGGGAACTCCTCCTCGAAGCGGAGGTAGTAGGCTTCGCCCTGCGCCACGCGGGTCTGCTGGAGAATGATCTCCGACAGCCAGATCCGGTAGGGATCGCGCGTCCGTCGCCAGGGCAGGTCCCGCCCCCGGCGGGCATACCACTCCTCCAGCCGAAAGGCCACCTCGCGATCGGCGAGCACCGCAGTTTCGCATTGTTTCATATACGACACGGTTCGATTCGTTCCTGTTCAAAAAAAAGCGCTCACTCCACAAGCAGCGGCAGCAGCGCCGTGAGCGGCAGCGCCCGCCGTGCGGCACACGGCGCTGCATGATAGGCGACACCCCGTCCCGCCGCCGCAAGCATCGCGATGTCGTTGGCACCGTCGCCCACAGCGGCAGCCTGCTCCGCAGCGATTCCCTCGCACCGGCACAGATCGGCGAGCGCCGCCGCCTTGCCCCGTTCGTCGAGCACCTCGCCCGCACAGCGGCCCGTAAGCCGCCCCCCGCATACCTCGGCCCGGGTCGCGTAGCTGCGATCCAGCCCCAGCCCCAGCCGCTCCCGCACCGACTCGGCGAAAAAAGAGAATCCGCCCGTTATTACCGCCGTGCGGCACCCCAGCCGCCGCAGCGCAGCGAGCGTCTGTTCGGCCCCTCCGGTCAGCGGCATGCTCCGCACCAGATCGTCGAGCACCCCGACCGGCAGCCCCGCAAGCAGCGAGACGCGGTGCAGGAAGCTGCGCCGGAAATCCAGCTCCCCGCGCATCGTCCGCTCGGTAAGACGCACCATGCGATCCCCGATCCCCGCCCGGAAAGCCAGCAGGTCGAGCAGTTCGACCGGCACCAGCGTCGAGTCCAGATCGAACCCCACGGCCCGGGGCACGGCGGGTTCCGCGACCGAGAAGGCGGCGGCGATCCCCTCGTCCCGCGCCAGAGCGATCAGCCCGCCGTAGAGGCGCTCCCGATCGACAGCCCCGCCCGCGAAGAAAAGATCGGCGCATCCGATCCCCTCCCGGACCGTCGGAACGACCGCAGCGCACTCCGGTACACACGGATGCAGCCCGCACGCACGTGCGAGGCGCTCGATCCGCACCGTCTCCTCCCGGGTCAAATTCCGGGCCGTCGCTCTGATCCGCCACCGGGCCTCCATACTCCGATCTTCTCCGATTTTTTGCAAAATTAATCTTTTCGATTTAAAAAGAAGAGCGTATCTTTGCATAATTGCTATGAAACGAATCATCCTCATAACGGGCGGACAACGCTCGGGCAAAAGTCTCTACGCCGAACGCACGGCGCTGGAGCTGAGTCCGAACCCCGTCTATCTGGCCACCGCGCGCATCCTGGACGACGATTTCGCCCGCCGCGTGGCGGTCCACCGGGCACGCCGGGGTCCCGAATGGGAGAACATCGAGGAAGAGAAGGCGCTGAGCCGCCACGATCTCTCGGGACGGGTGGCGCTGGTGGACTGCGTGACGCTGTGGGCCACCAACTTCTTCTTCGACCTCGATATGCGGGCCGACGCAGCCTTCGAGGCACTGCGCGAGGAGTTCGACCGCCTCACGCGGCAGGATGCCACCCTGCTCTTCGTCACCAACGAGATCGGGCTGGGCGGCGTGGCCGACAATGCGGTCCAGCGCCGCTTCACGGACCTGCAGGGACGCATCAACCAATACATCGCCGCACGGGCCGACCGCGTCGTGCTGCTCGTGAGCGGCATCCCCGTAACGATCAAACAAGAGACAGAAAAACCATCCGAAAAATGAGAAAATTCCGCATAAAAAGCCCCGACACGGCGATCCTGCCGGCGATTCAGGAGAAGATCGACAACCTGACCAAACCCAAGGGGTCGCTCGGCCGGCTCGAGGAGCTGGCCTTGCAACTGGGTCTGATCCAGCAGACGCTCTCGCCCGAACTGCGCCGCCCCCACAACATCCTCTTCGCCGCCGACCACGGCATCCTCTCGGAAGGGGTCAGCCCCACCCCCAAGGACGTGACCTGGCAGCAGTGCCTCCACTTCGTCAAGGGGGGCGCGGGAATCAGCTTCCTCTGCGAGCAGAACGGCTTCACGCTCCGCGTGGTTGATGCGGGTGTCGATTTCGACTTCCCGGCCGGCAGCGGCGTGATCGACCGCAAGGTGCGGCGCAGCACCCGCAGCTTCCTCCACGAGGCGGCCATGACCCGCGAGGAGTTCGACACCTGCATCGAACGGGGTGCCGAAGAGGTCCGCACGGTCTTCGATGCGGGCTGCAACGTAGTCAGCTTCGGCGAAATGGGCGCGGGCAACACCTCCTCCTCCTCGCTCTGGATGCACCTGCTGGCGGGCATCCCGCTGCGCGACTGCGTCGGTGCGGGCAGCGGTCTGGACAACGAGGGCATCCGCCGCAAGTACGACACGCTGCAACGCGCGCTCGACAACTACCGGGGCGACACCTCGACCGAAGAGCTGCTCCGCCATTTCGGCGGACTGGAGATGGCGATGGCCGTCGGCGGCATGTTGCAGGCGGCCGAGCTGGGGATGACGATTCTGGTCGATGGTTTCATCATGACCAGCTGCATGCTGGCCGCCGCACGGCTCCAACCCGAAGTCACGGCTTACGCCGTGTACGGGCACCAGGGCGACGAAGCGGGCCACCGGCTGCTGCTCGAGGCGCTCGGCGCCCGTCCGCTGCTCCAGCTGGGACTCCGCCTGGGCGAGGGATCGGGAGCGGTCTGCGCCTACCCGATCCTGCAGTCGGCCGTGAACATGATCAACCGGATGGACTCCTTCCGCAAGGTGTCCGTAACCAAATATTTCTAAGAAAACCATGCTCGACCGACTGCTGGCCGCCCTCATGCTCTTCACGCGGCTCCCCTTCTGGCGGCTCCGCACGGTGCCGGCCGACTGTTTCAAGCGGGCGGTCGAATACTGGCCGCCGGTCGGCTGGCTCACGGGAGGTCTCTCGGCCGCCGTGCTCTACGGTGCGGGACATCTGTTCCCGATCCAGGCGGCGGTCGTCGCGGCGCTCGCCTGCCGCACGCTCCTGACGGGCGCGCTGCACGAAGACGGCCTGGGCGACTTCTTCGACGGTTTCGGCGGCGGCCGCACGCGCGAGCAGACGCTCGCCATCATGAAGGACTCCCACACGGGCAGCTACGCCATCCTGGGACTCATCCTCTACTACCTGCTCCTCACGAGCCTGCTCGCAGGGCTCGGCCGCACGGGCGCGGCACTGGCACTGCTCGCGGGCGATGCCCTCTCGAAGGCGGTCGCTGCGCAGCTGATCAACCTGCTGCCCTACGCCCGGCGCGAGGAGGAGAGCAAGACGAAAGTAATCTACGAACGCATGTCGCTCCGGGCGTTCCTCGGGGTGCTGGCCGCCGGCATCGCCCCCGCCTGCGTGATCTTCCGCCATGCGCCCCGGCTGTGGTGGGCAGCCCTCGCCCCGGTGGCCGTGCTGCTGCTGCTCACGACACTCATGAAGCGCCGCATCGGCGGCTACACGGGCGACTGCTGCGGCGCGACCTTCCTGCTCTGCGAACTCTCCTTCTATGCGGCGCTGGCCGCGATATGCGGGCTGCACTGACCGTCATGGAGATCTACCTCACACGACACACCTCGGTCGCCGTCGCTCCCGGCACCTGCTACGGGGCGACGGACGTTCCCCTGGCCGCCTCGTTCGCCGAGGAGGCGGCCGTCGTGCGCGACCGTCTCGCGGGAATCGCCTTCGACGAGGTGTGGTCGAGCCCCTCAACGCGGGCGCTGCGGCTGGCCCGCTTCTGCGGGTTTCCCGACCCGAAGCGGGACGACCGCCTGAAGGAGTTGGACTTCGGAGCCTGGGAGATGCGGCGGTACGACGAGATCGACGACCCTCGGCTGCAGGAGTGGTACGAGGACTACCTGCACGTCCGTGCCACCGGAGGCGAATCGTTCGAGGAGCAATACCGCCGGGTCGCCTCGTTCCTCGACCGGCTGCGGCAGCAGCCCCTCCGGCGCGTCGCCCTCTTCACGCACGGCGGCGTGCTGCGCTGCGCCCGCATCCACGCGGGTCTGTGCCCCTTCGAGGAGGCCTTCTCCGAATCGTTCGCCTACGGCGAGACGATCCGCATCGACCTCGATTCCCGATAAAAAACGACACCGCCGCCCCTGCCTGCACTGATTGCAGACAGAGGCGGCGGAGAAGAGTCCTGTTCGGGCCGCTCCTACTTGAACGGAGAGTCCGGCTCGCGGGCCATGACCATATAGAACATGCGGTCGAGGAACCGGGGGGCGAACTTCTTGATGAAATGGGTGGCACGCCCCTCGGCCTCCATCAGACAGAGGCGCTTGCGCTTCGCGATGCCCCGGATGACGATGCGGGCCACCTGCTCGGGAGTCATCATCTTCGCCTCGTTGCGCGGAGTCTCTCCCTGACTCGATCCGTCGGCCGTGAGCGCGGCGAAGCGCACGTTCGAGGCCGTGAATCCGGGGCAGGCGATCATCACGTGCAGCCCCTTCCTGAGGTTTTCGATCCGCACGGTCTCCAGAAATCCCGTCATCGCATACTTCGAGGCCGAATAGCCCGTCCGGCCCGGCAGTCCGTGCAGCCCCGCCACCGAAGAGATGCCGACCAACGAGCCGTGCGACCGCTGCAGCCAGGGCAGCGCATGCTTGGCGCAATAGACCGTGCCCCAGAAATTCACGTCCATCAGCCGGTGCAGCACCGACAGATCGACATCGTCGAAGATCGCGCGCATCGAGAGTCCGGCGTTGCAGATCAGCACATCGACCCCCCCGTACTCGGCGACCGCCAGGTCGATCAGTTCGCGGCAATCCTCCTCGCGGGTCACATCCATCGCCCGGAAGACCGCCTGACCTCCCCGGGCGCGGATCTCGCCGACGATCCGCTGCAGTTTCTCTTCGCTGCGCGCCCCCAGCACCACCCGGGCGCCGCGCGCCGCGCACTCCCGGGCGAGGGCCTCGCCGATACCCGACGACGCTCCGGTCACGACGACCGTCTTGCCTTTCAGTTTTTCCATCGTATCAATCATTTACGTATATTTCCAATCCATCGTAGGCCAGAAAGACCCCCTCGGGCAGCGACTCCGCACGCAGGGCGTGCAGCCCCATATCGTGCGACATGTGCGTCAGATAGGCCCGCCGTGGAGCCACGCGGCCGATCAGCGCGAGCGCCTCGTCGAGCGAAAAATGCGAATCGTGGGGCTGAGGACGCAGCGCATTGACCACCAACACCTCCACTCCGGCCAGTTTGGCCTCCTCCTCCGGCGCGATGGTCTTGAAATCGGTCAGATAGGCCAACGGGCCGAAGCGGTAGCCCGTCACCTCGAAGCGGGGCGAATGGAGTCCCCGCACCGGCACGACCTCCCTGCCTCCCACACGGAAAGGGTGCGCAGGGTCGATCACGCGCAGCTCGATCTCCGGCACGCCCCGGTATTTGTTCCGGTCGAAAGCATAGTCGAAATCCTTGCGGACGCAGCGCAGCGTCCGCTCCGTGCCGAACACATCGACGCGGCGGATCGTCGGATAATCGACGAAGTTGAAGGCCCGCACGTCGTCCAGACCGCCGGTGTGGTCCTTGTGCTCGTGCGTGAGCAGGATGGCATCGATGCGGCGCACCCCCGTGCGCAGCATCTGCTGCCGGAAGTCGGGCCCCGCGTCGATGACCAGCCGCACGCCGCCCCATTCGAGCATGGCGGAGGTCCGCAGCCGGTTGTCGCGCGCATCGCGCGAGGTGCAGACCGCACAGCGGCATCCGATGACCGGCACCCCCTGCGAGGTTCCCGTACCCAGGAAAACGAGTCTCATCGCGGCACGAAGATAAGGATCATCGTTCGAGCCGCTCGCGCCAGTGCGCGGGCACGGGCACCGACTCCTGACGTTCGAAGTCGAAGGCGACCATGACCGAGCGGCTCTCGCTCTTGACCACCTCGCTCCCGTCGGCCTCGCGGGCAATGAGCTGCTGGAAGAGCGTGATGCTCTTGTTGCCGATGCGCTCGACGGTGGTGGTCACGAAGAGGTCGTCCCCCATGCGGACCTGCCGGATGAACGAGTTCGACGTGGCGGCCGCGACGATGCGCAGCGCCCCGGCGAGCACGTCGATCTCCAGCACCTGGGCGTAAAGGTCGCGCTTGCCCAGGTCGAAATACATCTGTTGCGAGACATTGTTCACGTGGTGGAACATGTCGATGTCCGAGACACGCATCTGAATGTCCGTGCGTAGCGTTACACTCATATTATCTTGAATCTTATTTCTGTCGCTGTCGGTCAGCGGATGATCCGGAACTCGCCCGCCTCGTTGAAGAGGATGATCGAGGAGGGTTTGCCCGTCGGCCGCCCTTCGAAACGGGGATCGACCACGTGATCGACCCCTTCGATCAGTTCGCGCGCCACCTCGTCCAGACGGCGGGGCGCAGGTTCGCCCGAGAGGTTGGCCGAGGTCGAGACGACCGGCCGTCCCAGCCGCCGCAGCAGGGCCTGGCAGAAGGCATGGTCGGGAATACGCACCCCGAGCGTTCCCTCGTCGGGAATCAGGTCGGGGGCCACGCCCACCGCACCGGGCAGCACGAGCGTGAGCGGCTCGGTGGCCATCTCCTGCACCTCGAAAGCGATTCCGGGGGCCTTGTTCACATAGCGCACCGTCATGTCGGGCGAGGCGCAGAGCACCAGCATCGACTTCTTGTTCTCGCTGCGCTTGAGGCGGTAGATCCGCGCGACGGCCTCGGCATTCGTCGCATCGCACCCCAGCCCCCAGACCGTATCGGTCGGATAGAGAATCACGCCGCCCGCGCGCAACACGCGCGCCGCCTCGGCAGCAGCCTGCTCGACGGCCTCTTTCGTCTGTTGTCTCATCGTTTCGGAATATCAATCGTTCATCGGCAGCACCTCGATCCAGTAGTCGTCCGGATCGTTGATGAAGTAAAGTCCCATCTCCTCGTTCTCGAAGCAGACGCACCCCATCTCCCTGTGGCGGGCGCGCACCGCCTCGTAATCGCCCGCCACGCGCAGGCAGAGGTGGCTCTCGTTTTCGCCCAGCTGGTAGGGCACGGCGGCGTGGTCGCGCAGCCAGGTCAGCTCCAGCCGGAAACCGCTCTCCCCGTCGCCCAGATAGACCAGGACGAAGCTGCCGTCGGCGGCGCACTTGCGCCCCACCTCCCTCAGTCCGAGGGCACGGGCATAAAAATCCAGACTGCGGTCCAGGTCCGTAACGTTGATGTTGAAATGGTCGAATCGAGCGCTGATCTCCATAAAGCGGGTGTTTGTCATCGTCCGACAAAGTTAGACATTTTCGTCCATTCCGTTGTAAAATATGAATTGTTTTTCTTAATTTTGCGCCACTAACGAAAAAAACGA
>CAMWGZ010000019.1 GCA_947173915.1 uncultured Alistipes sp. | reverse complement strand
TGGGGTATCTTTGCGCGTAAAAACGTTGAGAAAAATTATTTTAAAGAACGAAAAGCTATGAAGCTAAAGTTCATTCAGGCAGTTTTTTGCGGATGCTGCATGGCGGCCGTCGCATCGTGCGGTCAGGCCCCGGCTCCCAGAGGAGAGGCGGAGTATGCCGTGCTGACGGTTTCGACCGCCGACGTAACCATTCCCGTGAACTATTCGGCGACGATTCGCGGACGGCAGGATATTGCCATCTATCCGCAGGTGTCGGGTACCGTTTCGCAGTGGTGCGTAAGCGAGGGCGAGGTGGTAAAGAAGGGGCAGACGCTCTTCGTGATCGATCAGGTGCCCTACAAGGCGGCGCTGCAGACGGCCGAAGCCAATGTCGCCGCAGCCAAGGCGGCCGTCGCTACCGCCCAGCTGGTCTATGACAGCAAAAAGGAACTTTTTGCCAAGAATGTGGTTTCGCAGTTCGATCTTTCGACGGCCGAGAATCAGCTGCTGACGGCCAAGGCGCAGCTCGCCCAGGCCGAAGCGCAGCGCGTCAATGCGGCTAACAACCTCTCCTATACGGTGGTCAAGGCTCCGTCGGCCGGTGTGGTCGGCACGCTGCCTTACCGGGTCGGTGCGCTGGTAAGCCCGTCGCTTCCGCAGCCGCTGACGACCGTTTCGGACAACTCGTCGATGTACGTCTATTTCTCGATGAACGAGAACCAGCTGCTCGACCTCACGCGCGAGCACGGCTCGATGGAGAAGGCGCTGGCCGCCCTGCCCGCCGTGCAGCTGCAGCTCAGCGACGGGTCGTTTTACGACAAGGAGGGACGCATCGAGTCGATCAGCGGCGTGATCGATCCCGCCACGGGCAGCGTGCAGCTCCGTGCCGTCTTCCCCAACGAGGGCCGTCTGCTCCACAGCGGCAGCACGGGCAACATCCAGCTGCCCTATACCTATCGGGAGGCCCTGGTCGTTCCGCAGGCCGCGACTTACGAGCTGCAGGACAAGATCTATGTATATAAGGTAGAGAACGGCGTGGCCTCTTCGGCCAACATTACGGCCGCGAAGCTCAGCAACGGCCGCGAGTACATCGTGACAGGCGGCCTTACCCCGGGCGAGGAGATCGTCGCCGAAGGTGTCGGCCTGCTGCGCGAGGGCACCCCGATCAAGGCCAAGCCCGCAGCGACGGTGCCCGCCGAACAACAAGCAAAGGAGGAGTAACGTATGACACTGAAACATTTTATCGACCGCCCGGTATTGGCGGGGGTCATCTCCATCGTAATCGTTCTGGGCGGTCTGATCGGTCTGGCGACGCTGCCCGTAGAGCAGTATCCCGACATTGCGCCTCCGACGGTCATGGTGCGCGCCTCCTATCCGGGTGCGAGCGCCGAGACCATCCAGAAGTCGGTCATCGTGCCGCTCGAGGAGGCGATCAACGGTGTCGAGAACATGATGTACATGAAATCCGACGCCACCAACGCCGGCAGCGGTTCGATCTCCATTTACTTCAAGCAGGGGACGGATGCCGACATGGCGGCCGTGAACGTGCAGAACAAGGTGGCGACCGCCACCGGAGCGCTGCCCGCCGAGGTAACGCGCATCGGCGTGACCACGATGAAGCGCCAGTCGTCGATGCTGAAGGTATTCACGCTCAGCAGCCCCGACGACTCCTACGACGAGTCGTTCCTCTCCAACTACGTCAATATCAACATCAAGCCGCGCATCCAGCGTATTGCCGGCGTGGGCGAGTTCATGGCCCTCGGCGGCGACTATTCGATGCGTATCTGGATGAAGCCCGACGTGATGGCGCAGTACAAGCTGGTTCCCTCCGACGTGACCTATGCCCTTTCCGAGCAGAACATCGAGTCGGCGGCCGGCCAGCTGGGCGAGAACTCCGACAATACGTTCCAATACACGATGAAGTACCGCGGCCGCAAGATGACTCCCGAGGAGTTCGGCGAGATTGTCATCCGCTCGACCTCCGACGGTCAGGTGCTTCGCCTGAAGGACGTGGCCGACATCGAACTGGGCCAGGAGTCCTACGCCTACAACGGCTATGTGAACGGCCACCCGGGTATCGCGGCCTTGATCTTCCAGACGGCGGGTACCAACGCTACCGAGACCATCGAGGAGATTGATGCGCTGCTCGACGAAATTGCCACCGAGCTTCCGAAAGGGGTCGAGATCACCCACCTGATGAGTGTGAACGACTACCTCTACGCCTCGATCCAGGAGGTAATCAAGACGCTGATCGAGGCGATCATCTTGGTGGTGCTCGTGGTGTACGTCTTCCTTCAGGACATCCGTTCGACGCTGATCCCGACCGTCTCGATCATCGTGGCGCTGATCGGTACGTTCGCCTTCCTCTCGTTCGCCGGCTTCTCGATCAACCTGCTGACGCTCTTCGCCCTCGTGCTTGCGATCGGTACGGTGGTCGATGACGCGATCATCGTAGTCGAGGCGGTGCAGGCCCGCTTCGACGTGGGCTACAAGTCGTCGTACATGGCCACCGTCGATGCCATGTCGGGCATTACCTCGGCGATCGTGACCTCGACGCTCGTCTTCATGGCGGTGTTCATCCCCACCTCGATGATGGCCGGTACGTCGGGAACCTTCTACACGCAGTTCGGTATCACGATGGCAGTGGCCGTCGGTCTCTCGGCGCTGAACGCGCTGACCCTCTCGCCGGCTCTCTGCGCGCTGCTGCTGAAACCCTATCTGGACGAGAACGGCGAGATGCGCGACAACTTCGCCGCCCGCTTCCGCAAGTCGTTCAATGCGGCCTTCAACACGATGGTCAATAAGTACAAGTACGGTGTCATGTTCTTCATCAAGCGCCGCTGGCTCATGTGGTCCACGCTCGTACTGGCGATTGCTGCGCTGGTCGTGCTGATGAACACCACCAAGACGGGTATGGTGCCCGATGAGGACCAGGGTACGATCATGGTCAATGTGACCACCGCGCCGGGCAGTTCGCTTTCGGAGACCAACAAGGTCATGAGACTGCTGGGCGAGCGGCTGAAGAGCATCCCCCAGATCCGCGACTTCCAGCAGGTGGCCGGCTACGGCATGATCGCCGGACAGGGTAACTCCTACGGTATGTGCATCGTCAAGCTGAAGAACTGGGACGAGCGCCCCGACAAGAGCGATGCCGTGGGTGCCGTGATCGGACAGATCTACGCCCGTACGGCCGACATCAAGAATGCGCAGATCTTCGCCGTCGCCCCGCCGATGATTACCGGTTACGGCACCTCTGCAGGTTTCGAAATGTACCTGCAGGACCGTGCCGGCGGCGAGATCCCCGATTTCTACAACGTCTATCTGCAATTCATCGCGGCGCTCAACCAGCGTCCCGAGATCCAGATGGCCTACTCGACCTTCAACATCAACTTCCCGCAGTACATCGTCGATATCGACGCGGCGAAGGCCAAGCGCGCCGGCATCTCGCCCACCGAGGTGCTCTCGACCCTGTCGGGTTACTACGGCGGTCAGTACGTCTCGAACATCAACCGCTTCTCGAAGGTCTATCGCGTGATGATCCAGGCCGATCCGAAATACCGCCTCGATCCGGAGTCGCTCAACAACTCCTATGTGCGGATGCAGAACGGCGAGATGGCTCCGCTGAGCCAGTTCGTGACGCTGACCAAGGTCTATGGTCCCGAGGTCATCAGCCGCTTCAACATGTATAACTCGATTGCGGTGAACGGTACCCCCGCGCCCGGCTACTCGAACGGCGACGCGATCAAGGCGATCGAGGAGGTGGCCGCCCAGACCCTGCCCAAGGGCTACGGCTACGAGTTCGGCGGCCTGACGCGCGAGGAGAGCCAGACGGGCAGCAACACGGCGATCATCTTCGGCATCTGTATCGTGCTGATCTATCTGATCCTGAGTGCGCTCTACGAGAGCTTCCTGATTCCGTTCGCCGTCATCCTTTCGGTGCCGTGCGGTCTGATGGGTTCGTTCCTCTTCGCCAAGCTGATGGGGCTGGAGAACAACATCTACCTCCAGACGGGTCTGATCATGCTGATCGGTCTGCTGGCCAAGACGGCGATCCTGCTGACCGAGTACGCCGCCGACCGCCGTCTGTGCGGCATGTCGCTGACGCAGGCCGCGCTTTCGGCCGCCAAGGTGCGTCTGCGCCCGATCCTGATGACCGTGCTGACGATGGTCTTCGGTATGATCCCGCTGGTATTCGCGACGGGTGTCGGTGCCAACGGCAACTCGACGCTCGGTACGGGTGTCGTGGGCGGTATGATCGTCGGTACGCTGGCGCTGCTGTTCCTCGTGCCTTCGCTTTTCATCGTCTTCCAGACCCTTCAGGAGAAGATCAAGCCGGTGCAGTTTACCAATACCCCCGACTGGGCCGTGAGCGCCGAGATCGAGGACAGCAAGAATGAAAACAAGGAATAAACGTTATGAGAAAGATAATCGTCATACTGGCTGCGGCGGCTCTGGTCGGCTGCGGCATCTACAAGCCCTATTCGCGTCCGGAGATCCAGACCGACGGGCTGTACGGCGCGGCCGAAACGGCCGACGAGACGACTCTGGGCGACATGGCCTGGCAGGAGGTCTTTACCGACCCGCTGTTGCAGCGGCTCATCGAGCAGGCGCTGGCCGACAACACCGACATGCAGTCGGCCCATTGGCGTGTGAAGGAGACCGAGGCGGCGCTCAAGTCGGCGCGCCTGGCCTACCTGCCGTCGTTCAACTTCGCGCCGCAGGGTGCCATCAGCAGCTTCGACAACAAGAATACCTCGAAGACCTACAACATTCCCGTCACGGCCGGCTGGCAGATCGACATCTTCAACTCGCTGACCAACGCCAAGCGCAAGGCCCGGGCGCTCCACCTGCAGAGCAAGGAGTACGAGCAGGCGGTCCGCACGCAGCTCATCGCCCAGACGGCCAACCTCTACTACACGCTGCTGATGCTCGACGAGCAGTATGCCGTTTCGCAGGAGACGGCGGCCAAATGGCGGCAGAGCGTCGAGACCATGCGCGCCATGAAGGAGGCGGGCATGACCAACGAGGCGGGCGTGGCCCAGTACGAGGGCAACTACTACTCGATCGAGGCTTCGCTGCACGATCTGGAGTACAACCTCACGACGGTGGAAAATGCTCTCTGTTCGCTGCTGGGCGAGGCACCGCACGCCATCGAGCGCGGCTCGCTCGAGGAGCAGCGACTGCCGGAGCAGCTCGCGGTGGGTGTCCCCGTGCAGATGCTCGCGAACCGTCCCGACGTGCGCTCGGCCGAATTTGCGCTGATGCAGGCCTACTATGCGACGGCCGAAGCCCGTTCGGCGCTCTACCCGTCGATCTCGCTCAGCGGTACGGCGGGGTGGACCAACAGCGCCGGAGCGATGATCGTCAATCCGGGCAAGCTGCTGCTGTCGGCCGCCGCGTCGCTCATGCAGCCGATCTTCAACGCCGGTGCCAACCGTGCGCGCGTGAAGATCATGAAGGCCCAGCAGGAGGAGGCGCTGCTTTCGTTCCGTCAGGCACTGCTCAATGCGGGTGCGGAGGTAAACAACGCGCTTACCCAGTCGCAGACGGCGCGTGCCAAGACCGACCTGCGGAGCAATCAGATCGAGGCGATGGAGCGTGCCGTCGAGAGCACCGAGCTGCTCATGCAGTACGGCTCGACCACCTACCTGGAGGTGCTGACCGCCCAGCAGTCGCTGCTCTCGGCCCGGCTTTCGCAGGTGGCCGATCGTTTCGACGAGATCCAGGGTGTCGTGAACCTCTACCAGGCGCTCGGCGGAGGCCGCGCCCCGGAGGAGGAGCAGAAGAAGTAGGGTAGCTCTCCGCCGGGAGTCCACCTCCTCCGGAGGGCTTTCCCGGCGAAGGTCCGCCAACGAAAAGAGCAGGTCCCGGGACGGAAACCATCCGTCCCGGGACCTTTCGTATTGTTCAGGACAAGTGCGGCGGCGGATTCCTTGCGGACCTTTCCCCTGCCTCCTTTTCCGTGCGGAGGGCGGGGAGGGGTTGCATAGTCGCGCGAAAAGCGCTACATTTGCGACCTATTAACCCTAAATACGATCATGATGAAATCCTCAGTCCGTTCCCGTCGTGCGGATCGCTTCCGTGCTTTGTGCCTGCTTCTGGGCATCTGTTTCTCCCTTGCTCCCGTCGCCTCCCGCGCCGAAGACTCCTCCGAGCCGACCCGCCGGTCCGGCCGCGTTACGGTCGATGCGGGTATGGATCTGGTCAGCAGCTACATCTGGCGCGGCATCTACCTCGGCGGTCCCAGCTTCCAGCCCTCGGTCACGATGCGTGCGGGCAACTTCACGCTGGGGGCGTGGGCCTCGGTCGATTTCGTCGCTTCGTCCTACAAGGAGGTCGATCTGCAGGTCCGCTACCAGTGGAAGGGGCTGACCTTTCAGGTCTCCGATCTCTACGACGAGGGTTCGACTTCGAACCGCGACGTGCTGACCAGCCGCAACTACTTCCATTTCGGTGCCGATTCGCCTCACCGCGTCGAGGCCGGCGTTGCCTGGCAGGTCTCCCGCAAGGTGCCCGTTACGCTTTCGTGGTACACGATTCTCTTCGGTGCGAGCGATGTCGATACCGAGGGTCGTCGCTGCTACTCCTCCTATGCCGAAGTCTCCTATCCCTTTGCTGTCAAGACCATCGAAATGCGTGCCGGAGTGGGTGTCGCCCCCTGGAAAACGGCCGGCGTGAACGGAGCGAAAGGCTTTGCCGTGAAGAATGTCTTCCTTACCGCCGGCCGCGACTGGTCGTTCCGCAACATGGGTTCGTTCCGCCTGGGACTTTTCACGCAGCTGGCCTGGTGTCCGTTCAAGGAGGATGTCAATCTGGTGGGCGGCGTTTCGCTGCGAATGTAGTCCCGGTTTTTCCCGAATCGTCATACCGACCAAAGGCCGGCCCGGATCGTTCCGCGGCCGGCCTTTCCGTCTCCCGGAAGCGTCATTCCCGGAAGCGTCATTCCCGGAAGCGTCATTCCCGGAAGCGTCATTCCCTGCGCGTCATTCCCTGCTTGCCGCTTTCCGGGGCTGTCTGCAGCGGGGAAGCCGTAACGGAAATCGCCCGCTTCATGCGGGCGATTTTTCGTTGTAGCCGGGAAGGCGATTAACTTCCGCGGGGCTTACTGTTCTTTGACGCAGCGGAGCTGGAAGCCGTTGGCTCTGTGGTAGTCCACCCGGGGCTTGAATTCGCTGTGCGAAGCATCCTCCGTGTCGAGCGTGAAGTACATGGCCGAAGCGCTCAGCTCCCCGTCGCCCGGGGCGCAGGTCCAGTAGCATCCGATCCAAGGCTGCGGGTTTTCGTTGGTATTGACGTTCTGGATGCCGCCCAGCAGGGCGCTGCGTCGTCCGCCGCCCAGGAAGAAGGAGGTCATCGTACCGTCGGTCAGGTTCCAGCCGTAGGCCATGCGCAGCGCGTCGGTGCGGTCGGCACCGTGTTCGTCGCCGATCGCGAACGGTGCGAAAGCATCCCGGTCGGGGGTGCGCCACCCTTTGGGGCAGGGGTCGTAGGTCGTTTTGACCGCACCCCACAGCTCGTTGTCGTGGTCCGAGTAGAGCCAGTCGTATCCCGAGGCCTCGACACCCAGAATGAAACTCATCGGGAAGGCTACCGCATATTCCACGGTGCCGGTCAGGGGACTCGATTCGACCATGTCCAGGTAGGTAAAGTTGTTGCGCAGGTTGAACATCGCGTGGTCCATGCCGTAGGCGCAGTCGTAGTATTGCGGGCCGATGAGGGGGGTGGGCCGTCCCCACTGATAGTAGAGTCCGTAGGAGGCGAGAATCTCCTCCGTCGTGCCGTTGGTGTCGGCTCCGGCTCCCAGGTTGCGGGTCATGAATCGGTCGCCCGCCGCCGAGGTAACGTATTCGGTCTCGGGATCGTATTCCGTGATCCAGAGGTGCCAGCTCCAGAGCACCCGGTCGTTTGCGTCGAGTGCGGCGATCAGGGCGTTGCCTTCGATGAACTGCCCCTTCTTGTCGGAGAGAAGCAGGAACGAGGCGACACCGTCCGAGAGCGTGAGGTTGGCGATCATGTTCCGCGAGGTCGCCCAGAGCAGATCGACCTTTACCGGGTCGATCGCTTCGCCCTTTTCGCCTTTGCGCGTCACGTCGATCGAGTAGTAGGCATCGGCCCGGTTGAGCACGTAACAGTTCGAGGGTGCGGCCGTGAGGTCGATCGTGGAGCCGATTCCCACCCGCAGCTCGGCCGTGAGGGTATGGCCGCGGGTATCCTGTCCGGTCAGCTTGAGCGTCCCCTCCTGCACCGCCTCTTCGGCTCCGGCGGCCGGGGCGGTTATCTCCACGCGGTGCGTCGTCAGGTCGGCCGTGACGGTCCAGCCCGAGGGGATGTCCGAGAGCGCGACGGCGACGATATTGACGGCCGTAAATTCGACGGAGGCCGTACCGCCCGCCTTCTCGATCAGGCAGACGTTCCGTGCGAAGGCGAGGGTGCCGATCGGACCGTCGTTTTTATTGCACGAGGCGACGATCGCTGCGATCGCGGTTGCGAGGCAGAGGAGCAGACGGGATGAAATTCTGTTTGTCATAATCAAACTTGCTATGGTCTATGTATCTGTCGGGACAAAGATACGCATAAGCCGAGCGAAAAAAGCAAGCCCGCTTGCATTTTTTCCGAGGCGCAGTATCTAAGGCGAAGCCAAAGATACGCATAAGCCGAATACAAAACCAAACATGTTTGCGTTTTGTTGAGGCGAAATATCTAAGGCGAAGCCAAAGGTACGAATAAGCGAGGGCAAAAGCAAGTCCGCTTGTGTTTTGCCGAGGCGAAGTATCTGAGGCGTGTCCGAGCGCAGCCGAAGAGGCAAAAAACATGCCTCCGCAGTTTCCCTCCGGATAAACCGTCCGCGGGAACGATTATTGCGGTCGGTAACACCGGAACATAACGTCGATAGATGAAGTATAGTATATGAGCGAATTGAAAAACGAGGCCGGGAAGCGGGCCTCCGAAACAGCCGTTTCCATCACGGTAACCGACAAGGGACCCTATCTCGTCTTCGGACATCCTCCCCTGGCCATGCAGTTCATCGTGCCCGATGCCGCGGGGGAGAGCTGGTGTTTCCGCCGGGGAGCCGCCTTCCCGACCGACCGGGAGCCGACGGCGCTCTGCCGCTGCGGCCGTTCGGCGGACAAGCCCTATTGCGACGGGACCCATCTTCGGGCCGACTGGGAGCCGGCGGTCACGTCGCCGCCGGAGCGCATGTCGGCGCATGCGACGATTACTGCCGGAGAGCGCATCACGCTCCACGACAACGAGAAATATTGCGTCTTCGCACGCTTCTGCCATCCCGGCGGGGGAGTCTGGGAGCTGACCGAAAAGGATGCGCTGCCCGGCAACCGGAAGCAGGCCGTGCGGGAGGCATCGCTCTGTCCGAGCGCCCGCCTCACGGCCTGGGACAACCGCACCGGACGGCCCTACGAGTTCCGTTTCGAGCCGAGCCTGGGGCTGATCGAGGATCCCGCGCTCGGGGTCAGCGGCGGATTGTGGGTGCGCGGCGGAATCGAGATCCGGCGCGAGGACGGCGGCGCCTTCGAGGTGCGCAACCGGGCGGTGCTGTGCCGCTGCGGCCGCTCGGGCAACAAGCCCTACTGCGACGGCTCCCACGTCGCGGCCCGATGGCGCGACGAGCTGAAGGGCGAACCCGAGGGCGAGACCCTTCCCCGCTCGGCGGCGGCGAAATAGCTTTTGCCGCCGTGTCTTGTCGGCCGCAGCTTCGGTTCCGCCACTGCGGGGCGAAGATTCCGGCGGTGCATGCCGTTGTCCGGATCGCTTAGATTTGCAGCGTCATCTCGAACTGCCGGCCGCACGGGAAGATGTTCTTCGCCTCCAGGAATCCGCGGATCGAATCGCATGCGGACTCCGTATTGATTACCCGGATCGAGTCGCTGCGGTTCGATTCGAGGGCTTGCCGCAGCAGCAGGGTGGCGACTCCCCTCCGGCGAAACTCCGGGGCCACGGCGATCCAGGCGATGTCGCCCGAGGCGGGTTCGAAGAACATGCGGGCGATCGTCCGGCTGCCGGTCAGGATGTCGTATCCGACCATCTCTTTCCCCGCCCGGCGGATCGAGTCGTCGCTGTTCTGCCACGAGGGGCGGAAATCTCCGAACGGGAGCAGCTCCCCGTCCGGGGCTGCGGCGGTGGGGACGAGGCGGAAAGGGGAGGTGCGGGGCAGGTCGCAGCCGGTAATTTCGCCATTCGGCCGGACGAAATAGTCGAATTCGCGCGAGACCTCGAATCCGAGTCCGCGATAGACCGACACGGCGGCTTTGTTCTCCTGAAGCACCTCCAGCAGATATTGCCGGATGCCGTACCGGGCGAGTCGGGGTAGGGCGTGGCGGAAGATCTCGGCGGCGAGTCCCCGGCCCCGGTACGCTTGCCGTGTCCCGGTCCCCGTGTCGTAGGCCGTGCGTCTGCCGTTGAAGCTGCCGATGCCGTTGAGTGTGAAGGCGGCGATCCGGCCGGTGTCGTCGTAGGCGGCGAACGAGAGGGCCGGGTCGAAGCCCCGTCGTGCGAGCATCGCCCGCAGTTGGGCGGCATCCCATTGGCGGTTGTAGTCGGAGAAAGCTGCGGAAAAGGCCTCGAACAGGGTGTCGAACGGGCAGTTTTCCAAAGATTTTATCGTCATGCGTAGGGTGTAATAAGGAAAAGTCTGTGACGGGCGGCTGCGAAGCGGAGCTTTCGGCCGCTGCATTTCGGCACCGTCCCCGCATATCGGCCGATATGCGGGGACGGTTGCTCTTTTGCTTTGCGGATCTCTATTTCTTGTCGGGCCGGGCGATCGTCTCGCGCATCGTGGTGTCGGCCATGATGTTCTTCATCTTGTAGTAGTCCATGATGCCCAGGTTGCCGCTGCGGAACGCCTCGGCCATCGCCAGCGGAATCTCCGCCTCGGCCAGAATCACCTTGGCCCGTGCGTCCTGCGCCTTGGCGCGGTTCTCCTGTTCGAGTGCTACGGCCATCGCGCGGCGCTCCTCGGCCTTGGCCTGGGCGATGTTCTTGTCGGCCTCGGCCTGGTCCATCTGGAGCTGGGCGCCGATGTTCTTGCCCACGTCGATGTCAGCGATGTCGATCGAGAGGATCTCGAAGGCCGTGCCCGCGTCGAGTCCCTTTTCGAGCACCACGCGCGAGATGGAGTCGGGATTCTCCAGCACGATCTTGTGCGACTGGGCCGAACCGATCGACGAGACGATGCCTTCGCCCACACGGGCCAGCACGGTCTCCTCGCCCGCACCGCCGACCAGCTGCTTGATGTTGGCCCGCACCGTGACGCGCGCCTTGGCGATGAGCTGGATGCCGTCCTTGGCCACGGCGGCCACCGGCGGGGTGTTGATGACCTTGGGATTGACCGACATTTGCACCGCTTCGAACACGTCGCGGCCGGCCAGGTCGATCGCCGTGGCCATCTTGAAGTCGAGCATGATGTTGGCCTTCTGGGCCGACACGAGGGCGTGCACCACGTTGGTCACGTTGCCGCCGGCCAGGTAGTGGGCCTCCAGTTCGTTGGGGTTAAGCTCCAGCCCCGCCTTCGAGCTTTCGATCATCGACGAGACGATCGTCGAGGGGGGCACCTTGCGCCAGCGCATGAGGATGAGCTGAAGCAGACTGATGCGGACACCCGAGACGAGAGCCGAGAACCACAGTCCGACGGGAATGAAGTAGAAGATCAGCCAGACGGCGATGAGCGCCACGAAGACGATCAGAGCGATGAGTCCTATTTCCATCTTTTTCGATTATTGGTTTGACATTTGTTTCTTGCGGACGATGATGTTGAAATTCTCGAATCCGACCACCTCGACCGAACTGCGGGGGTCGATGTAGCTGTCGAGCGACTTGGCCTCGTAGATGCGGCCTCCGATCGAGACCTTGCCCATCGGGGCCAGGCGCGAGAGGGCGGTGCCTTCGTCGCCGAGGCTTACGCCCTGGCGCTCCGGGTCGGGCATGCTCGACGATTCGATCTTCTGGTGCAGCGAGAAGCGCTGCCAGGTCTTGCGGCGCAGGGCGAGGATCGTCGTGACGAGCGAAAGCAGCAGGATGGCGGCGATGACCAGGCTCCCGGCGCTCGGGCCGCCCTCGCGGAAGGCGATGTAGATCGCGCATCCGTCGCAGATCAGGGCGAGGATGCCGCCTATCGAGATGCCCGGGAGCAGGACGAGTTCGGCGACCAGGAAAAGCAGTCCCAAAAGGATGAGCAGAAGGATGAGTAACATGCGTGTGTGCGTTTATTTTCGGACAAGATACGAAAAAAAAGCGATCAAGGGGCGGTTTCCGTCACTTTTATTTGCAGCTGCGGCGCGGCCTCGCGGAGGGCGGCGGCGACGCGTTCGGCGGTCGTCCGGTCGTCGAAGCGGCCCGCGACGAACAGATCGCCCGCGCGGGAGAGTTCGCACTCGGGAGCTTCTCGCAGGAGCGTCTGCCGCACCCGCTCGGGGAGGCCCTCCTCGCCCGATATTTCGATGCGGAAAGCGGCCGCCGCTTCGGGCGTGCGGCTCAGGTTGGTGTAGGCTCCGTCGTACCAGACGACGATTTCGGGGTTGCGGAACCCGTGTGCGCGCAGCCTCTCCTGAGCGGCGAGGGCCTCCTCCTTGGAGGCGCAGCCTCCGGCGTAGTAGCGGTAGCGCCCGTGGTCGGTGGGCAGCATGGAGAG
>CAMWGZ010000018.1 GCA_947173915.1 uncultured Alistipes sp. | reverse complement strand
GAACTACAACGGACTCCCGGAGGACTATCCCGAGGGCTACGACGGCAACTCGCCCATCAACCTGGCCCACCTGCTGCGCGACGACCGCACGCGCCTGCTGCTGATACACGGCACGGCCGACGACAACGTCCACTTCCAGAACGCGATGGAGATGGCCCGCGCCCTCAACCGCTGGGGCAAGCGCTACGACATGATGGTCTATCCCGACCAGAATCACTCGATGATGCCCGACGACACGATCAACGTGCGCGAGAAGATGATCGAATACACGCTGCAGAACCTCTGATCCGCCGCTCCGTGAAAAACCTCCTGTTCCTCCCCTCGCCGCTCGGCCGGATCGGTATCGCCGAAAACGGCCGGGCGCTGACCGACCTCTTCTTCGGCGGGGAGACCCTCCCGGGCGCTGTCGTCCGATCGACCCCGCTGCTCGAACGGGCCGCCGCCCAGCTGGAGGAGTATTTCGCCGGCACGCGCACGGCGTTCGATCTTCCGCTCGAAGCCGAGGGCACCCCGTTCCAGCGGCGCGTTTGGGAGGCTTTGCAGGAGATTCCCTACGGCTCGACCGTCTCCTACGCCCGCATCGCGGCCCGGACGGGCAACCCGCGAGGCTCGCGGGCCGTCGGTGCCGCCAACCGGCGCAACCCGCTGGCCATAATCGTACCGTGCCACCGCGTGGTCGGTGCCGACGGATCGCTGACCGGCTACGCCGGCGGACTGGAGCGCAAGGAGTTCCTGCTCCGTCTGGAGCGGGCAGCTATGGAGAAGATGCGATAACAGCCGCAGAAAAGACGGATCGCCCCGGACATTTTCACAATGTCCGGGGCGATCGTTTTCTTGAACAGCCGTTGCCGGGGCACGAAGCCGCCCGCTCAACCGAGCCACAGGAGCAGCGCCGCGACCAGCACGACGGCTGCAGCCTCGGCCCGCCGGCAGACGGCGACCGAACGGCGCATGTCTGCCGAATCGAGCGGCCGGTCGCACGTACCGATGTAGGGCTTGGGAACCGGCCGGCCGAAATAGTCGTGCGTGCCGCCGAAACGGCACCCCAGAATACCGGCCAGCGCCGCCTCGGGATAGCCCGAATTGGGGCTTGCATGGCTGCGGCCGAAACGACGGACGAACTCCAGCAGCCCGGGGCGGCCGGCCGCGAGCAGCATCAGCAGCGCCGTCAGGCGGGCGGGCAGGTAGTTGGCCACATCGTCCAGCCGGGCGGCGCCCCGCCCGAAGAGCAGGTAGCGGTCGTTGCGGTAGGCGATCATCGAGTCGAGCGTATTGACCATCTTGTAGGCGAGCATCCCCGGCACCCCGAGCAGCGCATACCAGAAGAGCGGGGCGATCACGCCGTCGCTCAGGTTCTCGGCCAGCGTCTCGAGCGCCGCCGTGCGGATCTCCTGCGCCGTGAGCGCCGAGGTGTCGCGGCCCACGATGCGGGCCACCTGCCGCCGTCCCTCCTCCAGCGAACGATCGACCGCACGGAACACCTCCCGCACCTCCCGCACGAGGGTCGTTCCTGCCAGGCAGTAGAAGACCAGCAGCGTCGATGCCGCCAGCCCGATCCACGCATCGAGCAGCCAGGCCGCCGCAACGACGGCACGCCCCGCGAGGTAGGTTCCGACAACCAGCCCGACGGCCAGCAGCCCTCCTTTCGCCATGCGGTGCGCCCCCCGGTTGAGCCGCCGCTCGCCCGAGGCGATCATCCGCCCGAAACCCACCACCGGATGCGGCAGCCACTCGGGATCGCCCGCCGCTTTGTCGAGCAGCCATCCCAGAACGAGCGGCAGGCAGCCGCCCGCGATCCATCCCGTCATCTCCATTGCCGCAACGCTTCGATCAACAATTCGTTCTGCTCGGGCGACTGCGCCGCGATGCGGAAATAACGACCGTCCAGCCCCCGGAAATTGGAGGCATCGCGGATCAGAATCCCCCATCGGAGGGCGAGCCACTCTTTCAGTTCCCCGACGCGGGCCTCGCGCATGCGCACCAGCATGAAGTGGCAGTCGCTCGGCAGGGGTTCGAAGCCGTCGATCGCGTCGATCGCCGCCGCGAGGCTCCGGCTCCCGGCCAGATAGTCGGCCACGCTCCGCCGCTCGGGCATCCCCTCGCGCAGCAGGTAGCAGCCCGCCTCGGCGGCCAGCGCATTCACGGACCAGGGCATCCGGCAGCCCCGGATCCGGTCGGTCAGCTCACGGCAGGCCGTGAAGTAACCGAGGCGCAGTCCCGGCACCGAATAGCGTTTGGTCATCGAGTGCAGCACCACGGCATTGGGCAGCTGCGCCGCCTCGACAGCCGCGAGCAGCGGTTCGAGCGTGAAATATTCATAGGACTGATCGACGACGAAGAGCACCCCGGGGCTGTCCGCGATCGCACGCAGCAGCCGCTCCCGCTCCCAGACGCGCCCCGTCGGGTTGTTCGGGTTGCAGAGCCACACCGTCTGCACGTCGGCGGGAATCTCCTCGGGCGCGAAGACGGAGACCACCCGGTGGCCGTGCAGCCGGCAGGCATCGCCGTACTCCGCGAAGGAGGGGTCGAGCACCGCCGTGCGGCTCCCGCGAAAACACTGGGCCGTCAGGTAGATCGCCTCGGTCGCCCCGTTGGTCGCGCAGACCTCCCCGGGATCGAGTCCGTGGCGCTCGGCCAGCAGCCGCTCAAGGGCATAGGGTTCCGGCTCGGGATAGCTCGCGATCGCCTCCATCCGGCCGCACAGATAACGCTTCAGCCCCTCCAGGTCGGCATCGTAGCAGACATTGGAGCTGAAATTGGCCCGGATCGGGCCGGCATATTTATAGGCATCGTCGCCGTGTCCTTCAATCATCGTCTTTCAAAATTCGGTACAAACGCTCCACATCGACATGCCGCCGCACGTGGTCGGCCAGGCGGTCGTACTGCTCCTCCTTGAAGGCGGCGTAGTCGAACGTCTCCCGCCGCTCCGCCCGCCCGGCAAGGGGTTCGAGCAGCCAATCGACGAAAGCGGCGTTGTCCAGAATGCCGTGCACGTAGGTGCCCATGCAGCGGCGGCTCTCCAGACACCCCTCCGCCGTGCCGTCCTCCAGCCGGTTGAGCGGCCGCACGCAAGCCCCCTCGGCCGCGACGGTGCGGCCCATGTGAATCTCGTAGCCGCGGCACTCCCGCCCGTCGTCCGCGAAGCGGAACGACACCTGTCGGGTTACCTTCTCGCCGGTCATGGAGGTGGAGACGGGCAGCAGCCCCAGTCCCGGCAGCCGGGGGATCTCCCCCTCGACCCCGTCGGGGTCGCACACCTCGACCCCCATCATCTGGTAGCCGCCGCAGATCCCCAGCACCGAAGCGCCTGCGCGGTGGGCCTCCGCGATGGCGCGGGCCACGCCGTTGCGGCGCAGCTCGCAGAGGTCGGCCAGGGTGCTCTTGCTCCCCGGCAGGACGATCAGATCGGCCCGGCGCAGCTCCTCGGGATTGTCGGTATAGTAGAGGTGTACCCGGAGATCCTGCTCCAGCGCATCGAAATCGGTAAAATTCGAGAGGCGGTGCAGCAGCACCACCGCCACGTTGATGCGCCCCGCCTCCGCCTGCCGCGACTTGGCAGCCAGCTGCACCGAGTCCTCCTCCTCGATGCGGATGTCGCGGAAGTAGGGCACGACTCCCAGCACCGGCACCCCGCAGATCTCCTCCAGGATGCGGCGGCCCGAATCAAAGAGCCGCAGGTCGCCCCGGAACTTATTGACGATAATCCCCTTGATCCGCCGGCGGTCCTCCTCCGGCTGCAACATGACCGACCCATAGACACTGGCGAACACTCCGCCCCGGTCGATGTCGGCCACCAGGATTACCGACGCATCGGCATAGGCGGCCATCGGCATGTTCACCAGGTCGCTCTCCCGCAGGTTAAGCTCCGAGATGCTCCCCGCGCCCTCCAGGACGATCGGGTTGTAGCGGGCCGCCAGCCGGTCGAAGGCGGCGTGCACCTCGCGGCGCAGTTCGTCGCGCCCCTCACGGCGGAAGTAGTCGTAGGCATCGCGGTTGCCGGCCGGCCGGCCGTTGAGCACCACCTGCGACGTGCGGTCGGAGTTGGGCTTGAGCAGCACGGGGTTCATGTCGGTGTGGCACGGTATGCCCGCCGCCTCGGCCTGCACCGCCTGCGCCCGGCCGATCTCCAGCCCTTCGGGCGTGGCGTAGGAGTTGAGCGCCATGTTCTGCGCCTTGAACGGTGCCGGCGCATAGCCGTCCTGCCGGAAAATACGGCAGAAGGCCGCCGCGATGACGCTCTTACCCACGTCGCTGCCCGTCCCGGCGAACATCACCGGGCGAAGTCTCCGCTCTCTATTCATCGTCATTTCTTTTTTTGCGTTTGTATGAAAATTCGCGCCACCGCTCCTCGGGCCACCCCTGCCGCTGCAGTTCGACCCGCGCCATCACGAAGAGCAGGTCCGAGAGGCGGTTCACGAAGCGCAGGATGCACTCCGGCAGCGGATCGAGGCGGTGGAGCGTCCACAGCCGCCGCTCGGCACGCCGCGCGACGGCCCGCGCCAGCTGCAGCTGCGCCGCCAGCGGCGTGCCGCCCGGAAGGACGAACCAGCCGTTATCGACCGTCTCGGCCTGCAGTGCGTCGATCAGCTCCTCGCACCGGCGGTCCATCCCCTCGGGCAGCGGATTGGGATTCCGCTCCCGCAGCGCCGAGGGGGTCGCCACATGGCTCATGACCTCCATCAGCACCCGCTGCAGCTCCGCGCACCACCCCTGCCACGCATCGTCGCGGCCGAGCAGCGTGCGCACCACTCCCAGCCGGCAGTTCAGTTCGTCCAGATCGCCGTTGGCCTCGATGCGCGGATCGTCCTTGGCCACGCGCCCGCCGCCGTGCAGCCCCGTCATGCCGCGATCGCCGCTGCGGGTATAAACCTTGCCCATATATTTCGATTGTACTGTTTCAACGCCATGTTCCGGCCGCTCCGGCCGCATATTCCGCTCCTTCCGCCGTCGCATCGAACAGCTCCAGAGGATCCGACTCGCCCCAGTAGAGGTGGGTGTAGCCCGCCACGACATTGCCCGCACGGTAGAGCGGCGTGGCCACCTCGCCGCCGCGTGCATCCCATTGCCGCGCCGCCGACGGAAGCTCCCCCTCGATGCGCGAGTAGTGGAACTCGTGGCCCCGGAACTCGCGTCCGCCGCACACCACCCGACGGTAGCCCAGCCGCAGGCGCATTCCCTCCATCGTGGCCCGCAGGTCGAGCACCCCGCACATGGGATACTCCCCGCCCTGCTCGCCGACGATCGAGCGGCAGAGGTACATCATGCCGCCGCACTCGGCCAGCACGCGCCCGCCCCCGAGGGCATATTCCCGCACGGCGCGGCGCATCGCCCCGTTGGCGGAGAGCCGCTCCAGAAAAAATTCGGGATAGCCGCCCGGCAGATAGAGCAGGTCGCACCCCTCGGGCAGCGCCCCGTCGCGCAGGGGCGAGAAGAAGACGACCTCGCCCAGCTGCCGCAGCCGGGCCACGTTCTCCCGGTAAATGAAGTTGAACGCCTCGTCGCGCGCGACGGCGATCCGCATCCCCCGCGGGGACAACGGCTCCGGAGCTGCCGCAGGCATCCCCCCGAACGGCACGATGCACGCCTCCAGCAACCGCTCCAGATCGACATGTTCGGCGACCAGGTCGGCAACGCGGTCGGAGAAGGCCTCGAAACGAAATCCCTCGTCGAGCGTCAGCCCCAGGTGGCGCGAGGGGATCTCGACCCCCGGCGTGCGGGCCACATAGCCGAAGCAGGCGACACCCGCGTCGCGGGCCGCCCGCTCCAGGTGGCGGAAGTGGGACTCCGATCCCACGCGGTTGAAGATCACGCCCGCCAGCCGGATCTCCCGGCAGAAGTGCTTGTATCCGTAGAGCAGCGGAGCCACCGAGTAGGCCGCCGAACGGGCATCGACCACCAGCACGACCGGGATGCCCAGCAGCGCGGCCGTCGCGGCGCTGCTGCCCTGCGGACCGTCGTAACCGTCCAGCAGCCCCATGACCCCTTCGGTCACGCACACGTCGGCATCGGCTCCGTAGCCGGCATAGAGCTGCCGCAGGTGGCCGGCCGAGGCCATGAACGGATCGAGATTGACCGACTCGCGGCCGGCGGCCAGGGTGTGGTGGAGGGTGTCGATGTAGTCGGGTCCGCACTTGAAGGGCTGCACGGCCAGCCCCCGGCGGCGCAGGGCGCGCAGCAGTCCGAGGGTCACGGTGGTCTTGCCCCCGCCCGAGGAGGCGGCTCCGATCAGGATCTGTGGTTTGGCATTCATCGTTTGCAACAGGGCGAATGCGACAAAAATACAAAAAAATCATCCGTCTTAAAAAAATATTTCCTATCTTTGCCCCGCATTTGGTGATGAGCAGCCCGCAGGCCGCTCATAAAAGGGAATCCGGTGCGATGCCGGAACAGTACCCGCTACTGTATTACCCGCCGAAACGGAAGCATCTTCAAACGACCACTGTCGCCCCGCGCGACGGGAAGGTCTTGCCTCCGGGGTAGAGTCAGGAAACCTGCCAGATGAATTGATGTACAACGAACCCGTCCGGGGAGAGGCGGTCGATGTATTTTTGTGAAAACAACGATTCATAACGGAAGATTTACCGGCCGGTTGCCGGTATTGTGCGCGATGCTTTGGTGCCTCGTCGTCATGCCCTGCCGCGCGCAGCAGCCGACGGTCGCCGGGCAGGTCACGGACCGCGACGAAGGAACACCCGTCGCCGGGGCCGTCGTCGCGATCGAAGGCACCGCCTCGGGCACGACGACCGACCGCGAGGGCCGCTACACGCTGCACCTGCCCTGCGGCGACTGCACGCTGCAGGTATCGTGCCTGGGCTACAAGACGCAGACGCGCCCCCTGCGCACCGGCACCGCAACGGCCGATTTCGCACTCGAAGCGGAGGCCTACGGTCTCGAAACCGTCGTGGTGACCGGCACCGGCACGGAGCACCTGCTCAAGGATGCGCCCGTCCAGACCGAAGTCATCTCCGGGCAGGCGCTCAAAGCCTTCTCGGGCGGCAGCCTGAGCGACATACTGGCCGGCCTGAATCCGTCGTTCGACTTCTCGCCCAGCGACATGGGTTCGGGCATCTCGATGAACGGACTGGGCAACGCCTACATTCTGGTCCTGGTGGACGGCAAGCGGATGCACGGCGACGTGGGCGGACAGAACGACCTGAGCGCCATCGACCCCTCGGACGTGGAGCGCATCGAGATCGTCAAGGGGGCCGCCTCGTCGCTCTACGGCTCGGATGCCATCGCCGGCGTGATCAACATCATCACGAAAAAACAGCGCGACATTCCCTTTACGCTGCTCAACACCACCCGGCTGGGCTCCTATTTCGACCTGCGGCAGAGCAACCGGATCGACCTGCGCGCCGGCCGCTGGAAATCCTCCACCAAATTCAGCATGCAGCACAGCGACGGCTGGCGCAACACCCGCCGCGAACTTTACCGCGACAGCCTCTACGAGAACTCCTCCTCGATGACCGTCAGCGCCTTTACCAATTATCGCATCAGCCAGCGGGTGGAGTACCGCCATTCGGACGCGCTGACCCTCTACGCCGAGGGCATGTTCTACAAGAAGAACATCTACCATCCGCTCGGCAAGCCGCAGCTCTACGCCTACGACCTCTTCTACATCGACCACGCCTGGAGCGGCGGCGCGAAATGGCAGGCCTCCGAACGGTCGCTGCTCACGCTCGACCTCAACTACGACGCGCATCAGTACAACTACCGCTACAAACTCAAGTACATCGACGAATACTACCGCGACGAGACGCTCCCCGACGGTTCGATCCTCTCGGTGCCCCTCCACACGGTCTATTACCCGGGCGACACCTCCCGCGAGAGCGACCAGAACCGCCTGGTCGCCCACGCCAAAGGGGTGTTCGACCTGCGCGGGAACAACCGGCTGAGCGCCGGCGTGGAGTACCTCCGCGAATGGCTCATCGCTCCGGCCCGCATGCGGCAGGAGCGCGCCGCGGCCTGGACCCTCTCGGCCTATGCGCAGGACGAATGGGACATAACCCCGCGCCTGAACCTCACGGCCGGCCTCCGGCTCGTGGGCCACAAGGAGTTCGGCGCGGAGGCGACACCGAAAGCCTCGCTCCGCTACAAGCTCGGCGACTTCAACCTGCGGGCCACCTACGCCCGGGGCTTCAAGACCCCGACGCTCAAGGAGCTGTACTACCAGTACCGGCGCACGATGATGTCGCTCATGCGGCTCTACCTGGGCAACACCGACCTGCGGCCGCAGACCTCCGACTACTTCTCGGCCGGGGCGGAGTACAACGACAAGATCTTCTCGGCCAGCGTCACGGGCTACTTCAACCGGGTCAAAAACATGATCGCGCTGATCGAGGTCCCCGTGCCCGACGAGTGGCGGGGAGGCGAGGAGACCGAGATCGACAAAGCGATGCAGTACACCAACATGGAGCGTGCGCGGATCGGCGGCGCGGACCTTCTCTTCAGCGCCCGCCTGGGACGCAGCGTCACGCTGGGCGGCGGCTACAGCTACGTGGATGCCCATGCCGACCTCTTCAACGAGGAGACGGGACGGCTCGAACGCCGCATCGTGGACGGCACGGCCCGCCACCGGGCCAACCTGAACGGCACCTGGAGCCGTTCGTGGGGAGGCTACAAACTGACCGTCGGCCTCTTCGGCAAGATCCAGTCGAAGCGCTACTATTACGAATACGGCGATGCCGACGGCTACATGACCTGGCGGCTCAACACCACCCACACCATCGGCAGCTGGAAGCGGTGGCGGCTCGAAGTGACCGCCGGCATCGACAACCTGTTCGATTACAAGGAGACCAAACCGCTCGGCTACAACTACGGCACCAAAACTCCGGGACGCACCTACTACGGTGCCGTGACCGTAAGATTCACGAACGACAAATCACACAAAACCAATCAAAATCGATAAACGATCATGAAAAAATTCTTGCTTTGCTGCCTCTGCGCAGTTGCGGCGACGGCCTTCATGCCCGCCTGCTCGAACGACGACGACACGGAACGCGTACCCGTCCAGATCGACAAACAGAACGACACGGCCATACTGCTGGTAACCTTCGGCAGCACCTGGCCCGAGCCCCACAAGACCTACAAGGCCCAGATGGCCGACTTCCGGAAGGCCTTCCCCGATGCCGACATCTACCTCTCGTTCACGTCGGAGCTCTGCATGAACCGCTGGTACGCCGAGACGGGCGAGGAGTACGTCGCCCCCGACATCTGGCTCATGGAGCTGGGCAAGGCGGGCTACAAGAACATCTACGTGCAGTCGCTCCACGTGATTCCCGGCCAGGAGTACACGATTCTCTCGGAATCCTACGTGAACGGCTTCCGCTTCAGAAACGACGAGCGGATCGAGCGCGGCGAGCTGACCGTGAAGCTGGGCGAGGCGCTGCTGACCGACGCACAGAGCATCGAGGCCGTCGCCCGAGTGCTGGTCGATAACTTCAGGGAGCAGCTCACGCGCGGCGAGGCCGTCGCCTTCATGGGCCACGGCAACCCCGCCAGCAAATACTACTACGCCAACAAGAGCTACGAGGATATCGAGGTAGCGATGCAGGCCTACGGAAAAGAGGCCTACGATAACGACAAGATCTTCGTCGGCACGGTCGATTACGACGACATGCTGATCGACTCGGTCATCGAAAAACTGCAGGCGAACGGCTGCACCAAGGTGTCGCTCCACCCGCTCATGTCGATCGCCGGCGACCATGCCAACAACGACATGGCCGGCGACAAGGAGGAGGGCGCACCGATGGAGGAGCAGAGCTGGAAGATCCAGATCGCCGACGCAGGCATCGAGGTCGTGGAGACCCAGTGCAAGGGCCTGGGCGACTACTCGGCCATCAACACCGTATGGATCAATCATTTGAAAGAGGCAATCCTCTCCGTCGAGGAGGAGTAGCCCCGCAGCGGGACAGCACCTTGCCGCACCTGTTCCGGTGCGGCAAGGTGTTGTCGCGTACGACCCGGTTCGAAACCCGCAGCGGATAAAGAAACAAATCGGAGAAATACCTTATGAAGAAACTTTTCGCATTGTTCGCCCTACTTCTCGGGTATGCCCTCGGAGCCTCGGCCCAACAGACCGTTACCGGCACGGTCGTCGATGCCCGAAACGGAAAACCCGTCGCGGGCGCGAACGTAAGCATCGAGCACTCGCTGCGCGGCGTGACGACGGATGCCGGCGGACGCTTCAGCCTCGATCAGATCGCCCCGGGCACCAAACTGCGCTTTACCCACCTGAGCTACGCCACCGTAACGCGCACCGTCGGCGAGGGGGAGACCTCGCTGCGGGTGGAGATGCCCGAAGCCCACATCAACCTCGACCAGGTGGTCGTCTCGGGCACCGGAACGCGCCACCGGCTCAAGGATTCGCCGGTTCCCGTCTCGGTCATCACGGCCAAGGAGCTGCGCCAGACCTCGACGACCGACCTGCAGAGCGCCCTGGAGACCTACAACCCCTCCTTCACGTTCATGACCAACGGCATGGGGACCACCATGTCGATGAACGGACTGCCCGAGAGCTACGTGCTGATCCTCGAAAACGGCAAGAAGCTCATCGGCGGCGGCACCTCGACGGCCGACCTGAACCGCATCGACATGGCCAACGTCAAGAACATCGAGGTCGTGAACGGAGCCGCCTCGTCGCTCTACGGATCGGATGCCGTCGCCGGTGTGATCAACATCATTACCGACGACAACAAGAAGAAGGGAATCAACGCTTCGAGCTACACCCGCCTGGGCAGCAAGGGACGCTTTACCCAGTCGCTCAACCTCGACGCTTCGACCGGCAAGTTCGCCTCCAACACCTCCTACCAGCGGCAGCAGGCCGACAGCTGGCGGCTGAACGAGTACGAGGAGAACGCCAAAACGGGCGAGTTGCAGCTGACCAACAAGGTCGCTTCGGTCAAATTCGCCACCAACAGCGTCTCGCAGCGTTTCTCATACAGCCCCAACGAGCGGCTTACCATGTACGTCAAGGGTTCGTGGTACGACTACGCCACCGACCGGCCGCAGGAGTCGCGCGATCCGGAGCTCAAGCCGGCCTACACCTACAACCTGCTGCACGAGAGCTACACCTACGGTGCCGGAATCAAGTACCTGATAACCAAATCGGCATACATCGACGTGGACTTCTTCTCGGATAACTACTCCTCCGACTACGAATACTTCGCCAAATCGGGCAAAAACCAGCCCGGCGACGTGGTGAACCGCATTACCAACCGCTACTACAACGCCACCGCACGCTCGGTATTCAACGCGGGCGACCGCATGCGCATGACCGTCGGCCTGGAGTTCGTCCAGGACGAGCTGGGCAAGAACGCCACCTACAACATCGACGACACCAAGACGGTCTATACCCTCTCGGCCTTCGCGCAGAACGAAATACAACTGCGCAGGAACCTCCAGTACGTCGTCGGCTTCCGCTACCTCTACAACGAGAACTTCAAGAGCTACGCCACCCCCAACATGGCACTCATGTGGCGCGTCGGCCCGGTCAATCTGCGCGCCTCCTACGCGGCAGGCTACCGCTCCCCGTCGCTCTACCAGATCTACGGCATCCAGATCCAGTCCACCTCGCATCAGATTACCGTCGGCGACCGCGACCTGAAGCCCGAGAAGAGCAACTTCGGCATGCTGTCGGTCGAGTACAACCCCACGAGCAACATCTCGATCTCCGCGAGCGGATACCTCAACGCACTGAGCGACATGATCTACTACCGCGCAATCGAGGCGACCGACCAGGAGAAGATCGATGCCGGTGTCAGCCCCGAAGAGGCGGCCGACTACCGGATGCTGCAACGCACCAACCTCCATCGCGCCCGCGTGGCGGGGGCCAACGTCGGGGTGCAGGCCTACCTGGGCGAGGGATTCACGCTGACGGGAACCTACGCCTACACCGATGCCCGCAACCTCTCGGCCGCAGCGGGCGAAGACCGCCGGCTGGACAAGACCGTCCCCCACAGCGCGACCGGATCGCTGCGCTGGAGCCGTTCGTGGGGCCGCTACCGGTTGCTGGTCAATTTCAACGGACGCTACAACTCCCGCCGCTACTCGATGAGCTACGGACTGGCTCCCGCCTACACGATCTGGAACCTCTCGACCTCGCACGCCTTCCACCTGGGCAGCGTGGTGCTCGAACCGAGCATCGGCATCGAGAATATCTTCAACCAGGTCGATGACCGCCCCTACAACTCGAACTACTCGACCCTCAACCCGGGCCGCTCGATCTACTTCAGCCTCGACATCCGCTTCAACCGGTAGAGCGGATATTTACCCTTATTCGGCGGACCGTCGGGATTTTACCTCCCGGCGGTCTTTTTTTCCGCCCTCCCCGGATCCGCTCCGGAGTCCCGGCCACGGTAAAATCGCAGACAAGTTTGCTTTTGCACGCGGCTTTTTCGTACCTTTGCGGAAAACCAGTACGCAGTCATGAAACAGTCCCGCATCATCGTCGCCGGCATCGGTCCCGGCAGCGAACAGGACATCACCCCCGCCGTGGTCGAGGCGATCCGCCGGGCGGACACGGTGGTGGGTTACAAATACTACTTCCGCTTCATCGAACGCTACCTCAGCCCCGGAGCCGAGACCATCGACACCGGCATGAAGCGCGAGCGCGAGCGCGCCGAGGAGGCCTTCCGCCGCGCCGTCGGGGGGCGCACGGTGTGCGTCATCAGCTCGGGCGATGCCGGCATCTACGGCATGGCACCGCTCATCTGGGAGATGAAGCGCGAGCAGGGCAGCGACGTGGAGATCGAGGTGC
>CAMWGZ010000017.1 GCA_947173915.1 uncultured Alistipes sp. | reverse complement strand
TCCGCAATCGTTGTATTTCGTAGTGCAAATATAGGCCGTTTTTTCTACCATGCAAAAATTTTCTGCATTTTTATCAAAAAAATCCACAACACCGGCCCCACAACGCCCCCTACAGCGAAAGAAAAGGCCGTCGCCCGAAGACGACGGCCCCTGAATCCCAGCGCCGGATCAAGCCCACATGGGCTTGAGCACCCCGAAAAGCAGGCAGGCGATCAGGAAGGTCACGACGATATTCCACGCCTGAGCCGTCAGGAAGGCGGCCATCACATTGCGGTTCTCCTTCGAGACGATCTCCTTGAGGCGCGTATCCAGGCCGATGCAAACGAAAGCCAGCGAGAAGAAGACGGTCGAGAACATCTTCGCCGCTCCCGGTTCGGCCAGTTTGCCCTTCGCATCGGGCACGAAGAATCCGCACGACTGGCAGAGGCTGAAGAGCAGCGACGCAGCGACGAAGCCGATGATGAACTTGGGGAACTTCTCCCACACGATCCCGAGCGAGGGGCGACGCTCGCCCTCCCCGCCCTCGCTGCGGGTCGAGAGGTAGAGGGCGATGAAAAAGGCCACCACGCCGATCAGCACGTTCTGCGCCGCCTTGATGATGACGGCATGCTGGTTGGCCGTCTCGCCCACGATCGTACTCGAAGCCGCCACGCCCGAGGTGGTGTCGATCGTTCCGCCGATCCACGCTCCGGCCACCTCCTGCACCGTCTGCGGATCGTCGAACAGCAGCGGCAGCACCTGTCCGGCCAGCCAGGGCATCAGGTAGATCATCGGCACCACGACGATCAGCACCAGCGAGACGATATAGGAGAGCTTGCGGTCGTCGCCGCCGGCCACGCGGGCCGCCGTGATGCAGGCCGACACGCCGCATATCGACACGCCGCTCGAGAGAATCATCGCCGACCTCCGATCGACCTTCATGCGCCGCGCCGTCCAGTAGGCGAAAAACCAGACGACAGCCACCACCAGACAGGCCTGCACCAGTCCGAAGACACCCGAACGCATCACGTCGCTGAAGAGGATGGTCGCACCGAGGCAGACCACACCGATCTTGATGAAGAACTCGCCCTGCACGGCCGGCTTCATCCACTCGGGCAGCCGCCACACGTTGCGCACGAGCAGTCCCAGCAGCACCGAAAAGAAGACCGACTCGAATCCGTAATAGGAGACGGCCGGGATCTTGGCGATCATCTGCGCCACCAGCGAAAGCAGAAAAACCGCCGCCAGCGACGGGAACAACCCCTTCATCGGGCGGCGCAGCAGCGCCATGCCGGCATACAGCACCGCCAGCACGACGAGCAGCAGCACGGCGATATTCCCCCACGCCGCGCCTGTGGCGAGCGTCGCAGGGACGGCAGGCAGGCGGCCCGGCACCAGGGCGGCCAACAGCAACAGGGGGATCGAAACCCAGACGACCACCCAATCCTCCGTACGGAGTCCTTCGCAAAACTTCTTCATATCCAATCCTAATTTTTTCGTTATGTTCCATCCGCCGCACGACCGCTGCGCCGACGGCATTCGCACCGCACTCCCGAACGGAGTACGACGGCTCAAAGATGGGGCATTTCAGCCGGATTTTCTTACGCATAAATACCTAAATTTTCGCCGAAGCCCCTTTGTCGCCGCAGATCGCCCCGCCGCCCCCACCGATCACGCACGGTTTCGGCCACGTCTTGCACTGCTCCGGCACCCGACACAACCGGACCGCCCCCGCACTTTTCTACTTCGGCAACGCCGAAAACACGCCCGCCCGGGCAAAACGCCAACAGGTTTGGTTTTTTGTATTCGGCTTATTCGTATCTTTGGCTCTGCCGAAGATACTCCCGCTCGGCAAAATGCAAGCGAGCTTGCTTTTGCCCTCGCTTATTCGTATCTTTGTGCATCAGATTATCCGCATGAAATTTACACTGCAACATAAGGATCCCGCCTCGCGGGCCCGCGCCGGGGAGATCGTGACCGACCACGGCACGATCCGCACCCCGATCTTCATGCCCGTCGGCACGGCGGCCACCGTCAAGGGCATCTTCCACCGCGACGTGCGCGACGAGGCACGGGCGCAGATCATCCTGGCCAACACCTACCACCTCTACCTGCGACCCGGCATGGAGATCATCGAGCGGGCGGGCGGCGTGCACCGCTTCTCGACCTGGGAGGGACCGATGCTTACCGACAGCGGCGGTTTCCAGGTCTTCTCGCTGGCCGGCTGCCGCAAGCTCAAGGAGGAGGGGTGCCACTTCCGGTCGCACATCGACGGCTCGCGCCACCTCTTCACGCCCGAAAGCGTGATCGACACCGAGCGCACGATCGGTGCCGACATCATGATGGCCTTCGACGAGTGCCCCCCGGGCGACGCTCCCCGCGAATACGCCGCCAAATCGCTCGGCCTGACCCAGCGGTGGCTCGACCGCTGCTTCGACCGCTACGCGCAGACCGCACCCAAATACGGACACTACCAGTCGCTCTTCCCGATCGTACAGGGATGCACCTACCCCGACTTGCGGGCGCAGGCCGCGGAGCACGTCAAGCAATACGATGCCGACGGCTACGCCATCGGCGGCCTGGCCGTCGGCGAGCCGACCGAGGTCATGTACGAGATGATCGAGGTGGTCGATGCCATCCTTCCCGAAGACCGGCCCCGCTACCTGATGGGGGTGGGCACACCGGCCAACATCCTCGAAGCGATCGCCCGGGGAGTCGATATGTTCGACTGCGTGATGCCCACGCGCAACGGCCGCAACGGCCAGCTCTTCACGTGGGAGGGAACCATCAACATCCGCAACAAGAAGTGGGAGGCCGACTTCTCGCCGATCGACCCCGAGGGGACAGCCTTCGTCGATCGGGTCTATACGAAAGCCTACCTCCACCATCTGGTCGTCTGCCAGGAGATGCTCGGCGCGCAGATCGCCTCGCTGCACAACATCGCCTTCTACCTGCGGCTCGTGGCCGAGGCGCGCCGCCACATCGAGGCGGGCGACTTCGCCCGCTGGAAGGAGCAGGCCGTGGCCAAACTCGGACGCAGAATCTAATCCGCACCGACCGATGAAACGCAGACTCTCCGGCATCCGGTTCCCGGGTTTCAAGATCCTCGACCGCTACATACTCGGCAAGTTCCTGAGCACCTACTTCTTCGCCATCGCGATGATCATCGTCATCGTGGTGATCTTCGACTACGTGGAGAAGATCGACAACTTCACGGAGACGAAGGCCCCGCTCAAGGCGATCCTGCTCGATTACTATCTGAACTTCATCCCCTTCTTCATCAATCAGTTCAGCGGTCTGTTCACCTTCATCGCCGTAATCTTCTTTACCTCGAAGATGGCCTACCAGACCGAGATCGTCGCCATGCTCTCGGGCGGCATGAGCTTCCGCCGCCTGATGTGGCCCTACTTCCTGGGGGCGCTCATCATCTCTTCGATCTCGCTGACGCTCAACCTCTGGCTCATCCCCGTCTCGCAGCGGCGGAGCATCGCCTTCGAAAACCAGTACATTCCCAAGAAGGCGCGCTTCAAGTACGACCGCCACATCTACCGCCAGATCGAACCGGGCATCTTCGCCTACGTGCGCGACTACTCGAAAGAGTCGGGCAAAGCCACCTTCTTCGCGCTGGAGCACTACGATGCCGGCACGATAAGCGCCTCGCTCGAAGCGGCCGACGTGACCTTCAACCCCGACACCAAGCGGTGGTCGGCCCTCCGCTACACCACCCGCACGTTCGACTCGCTCCGGGGGGAGACCTTCGCGCAACACCGCAACCTCGACACGCTCATCAACCTCGAAGTGAGCGAGCTGGGGCGCATCGACCAGCTCATCAAGACGATGAATATCATCGAGCTGAATCAATTCCTCGAACAGCAGCACCACAAAGGCTCCGACTCGCTCAGCCTGATCGAGGTCGAGCGCCACTCGCGCTTCGCCTATCCGGTCGGCACCTTCATCCTGACGCTCATCGGTGTCTCGCTCTCCTCGCGCAAGGTGCGCGGCGGCACGGGACTCCACATCGGCATCGGCATCGCGCTCTGCTTCTCCTACATCCTCTTCATACGCTTCTTCGAGGAGTTCGCCAAAAGCGGCACGCTGCCGCCGGGTCCGGCCGTCTGGATCCCCAACCTGCTCTACCTGATCATCGCCGTATATCTCTACCGGAAAGCTCCGAAATAGCAAGACAACCATGCAATTAGACCGAATAATCCGCAAAGTGCGCTCCGACGAGCGCATCTCCCCCGCCGAAGCGCTCGCACTCTGGCACGAAGCTCCCCTCTGGCTGCTGGGCGAGCTGGCCGCCGGACGCAAGGAGCGCATCAGCGGCGACAAGGTGTTCTACAACCGCAACTTCCACATCGAACCGACGAACCTCTGCGTCTTCAACTGTGAGTTCTGCTCCTACCGCCGCCCGAAGGGCAGCCCCGAGGCGTGGGACTACCCGATGGAGGAGATCGAACGGATCGCCCGCTCCCGCGCGGGACAGGGAATGACAGAGGTCCACATCGTCGGAGGCGTTCATCCCGAGCACGGGCTGGACTACTACCTGGAGATGATCCGCCGCGTGAAGGCGATCCTTCCCGAGGCGGCAGTGAAGGCCTTTACGGCCATCGAGCTGAGCTACATGATCCGCCGGGCGGGGCTGACCGTCGAGGAGGGGCTCCTGCGCCTGCGCGAGGCGGGCATGGAGGCGATTCCGGGCGGCGGTGCCGAGATCTTCGATGAGGAGCTGCGCGCCCGCATCTGCCCCGACAAGGGTTCGACGGCCGAATGGTTCGCCGTGCACGACGCAGCCCACCGCCTCGGCATCCCGACCAACGCCACGATCCTCTACGGCCACATCGAAACCCTCGAACAGCGCATCGACCACCTCGACCGGCTGCGCCGCCAGCAGGATCTGACGGGGGGCTTCAACGCCTTCATCCCGCTCAAGTACCGCAACGCGGGCAACCGCATGTCGCAGATCGGCGAGGTCTCCGTGACCGAGGACCTGCGCATGCTGGCCATGAGCCGGATCTACCTGGACAACATCCCCCACATCAAGGCCTACTGGGTCATGTACGGCCAAACGACCGCCGAGCTGGCCCTCGCCTTCGGTGCCGACGACATCGACGGCACGATCGACGATTCGACGCGCATCTACTCGATGGCCGGCGCGGAGGACCGGCGGCCATCGATGACCACCGGACAGATGCGCCGCCTGGTTGCGGCGGCCGGCTACCGGGCCGTCGAGCGCGACACCTTCTACAACGAACTCCACAACGACTGAACACCATGCCGAAACAACCGAAACAAAGCCGGATCGGGCTGCTGAAACACCCCCTGGCCAAACACGCCCTGATCATCGTCTGCCTGCTGGCGGTGCTGGGTCTGGCGACCCACGCGCTGCTGCTGCTCGGCACGCGACACAACGCGCTCCGCACCGTCCCCGACCTGACGGGCATTCCGCTCGACGAGGCCCGCGCACTGGCCCGGCACGAGAAACTGGAGCTGGTAATCAACGACTCGCTCTTCGTTCCCACCTACGAGGGGGGCGTAGTGCTCGACCAGCTGCCCCACGAGGGGGTGGGCGTGAAGCCCGGACGCACGGTCTATGTCACGATCAACTCCTTCCGTCAGAAGATGGTCCCCGTGCCCTACGTGGCGGGGCGGTCGCTGCGCCAGGCCAAAAACATGCTCGAAGTGGCGGGGCTGGGGATCGAACGGCTGGTCTACCGTCCCGATCTGGCGACCAACTACGTGCTCGAACAGCACGTCGGCGGCAAGAAGATGACTCCGCAGAGCCGCATCGAAGCCGAGATGGGATCGGGCGTAACGCTCCATGTGGGCGAAAGCGGTGCGGTGACGGCCGTCGTCCCGAAGACCGTCGGCCTTACGCTCGACCAGGCGCGCAGCCGGCTCTGGGAGCAGGGTCTCAACGTCGGACGGATTACCTACGACGAGGGGATCGAACTGCTCGACCGCAAGAAGGCGCTCGTATCCCGGCAAACGCCCCAGCCCGGAACTGCGGTCCGGCTGGGCACCGAAGCGACCCTCCACCTGACGCTGGACCGCAAGCAGGTCGATCAGCGCAGCAGCGAGGCGGACCGGCAGATGGAGGCCGCAGCCGACCGGCTGCGCCGCGACCGCGAGGCGGAGGCCGATTCGCTGCTCCGCAGCCGGCTCGACAGCCTGGCCGCACGCCCCGAACGGTCGTCCGAAGCGGAGCCGGTATTCGATGACGGCCTCTTCGCCGACGACCGCGATACCGACGAATTTTTCGACTAAACGCCCCGAACCGACCATGAGCGACGACATCCGCAACGAACCCCTTCCCGCCGCAGCGACCGACGACCCGATCGAGGAGCAGGACGAGCTGTTCGAGCATTACAGCATCACGGCCGACCGGGGCCAAAGTCCCATCCGGCTCGACAAGTTCCTGACGATCCATATGGAACGCTGCTCGCGCAACCGCATCCAAACCGCGGCCGACGCGGGCAACATCCTCGTGAACGGCACGGCGGCCAAATCGAGCTACAAAGTCAAGCCGGGCGACCGCATCGCGCTGGTCATGCCCTACCCCAAGCGCGAGATCGAGATCATCCCCGAGAACATTCCGCTCGACATCCCCTACGAGGACGACGACCTGCTGCTGGTAAACAAGCCGGCCGGACTGGTGGTCCACCCCGGCCACGGCAACTACTCGGGAACGCTCGTGAACGCGCTGACCTACCACCTGCAGAACCTCCCCCTGTTCCAGGAGGGCGACATGCGGGCCGGACTGGTCCACCGCATCGACAAGGACACCTCGGGACTGCTGGTAGTGGCCAAGAACGAGCGGGCCCACGCCCGGCTGGCCAAGCAGTTCTTCGACCACACGATCACGCGCCGCTACGTGGCGCTCGTGTGGGGCAACTTCGACCAGGACGAGGGCACCATCACGGGCAACATCGGCCGCAGCCCCAAGGACCGCCAGAAAATGTGGGTCTTCGAGGACGGATCGGACGGCAAGCACGCCGTGACCCACTACCGGGTGCTGAAGCGCTACGGCTACGTGACGCTCGTGGAGTGCCGCCTCGAAACGGGACGCACGCACCAGATCCGCGTCCACATGCAATGGCAGGGGCATCCCCTCTTCGGCGATGCCCGCTACGGCGGCGACCGCATCCTGAAGGGTACCACCTTCAACAAATACAAGCAGTTCGTCGAGAACTGCTTCGCCCTGCTCCCGCGTCAGGCGCTCCATGCCCGCAGCCTCGGCTTCGTCCACCCGACCACCGGCCGGGAACTTTACTTCGAAAGCGAGCTGCCCGACGACCTCCGCACCGTGCTGGCCAAGTGGGATGCCTACACCGCCGCCAACCGCAACGCAACGGAAGATGAATAGCCCCCCGACCGCCCCTGAGAGAAAGACAACCTGCAAAATATCCCCGGAAAACAACCTCCGCCATGCTGCTCCACGAAAAACTCCGCTCCCGCCGCCTGATCCTGGCCTCGCAGTCGCCGCGCCGCCGCGAACTGCTCGCCGCCAGCGGCCTCCCCTTCGAACTGGCCCCCCGCTACGAGTGCGAGGAGATTTACCCGCCGACGCTCCCCGCCGCCGAGGTGCCCCGCTACCTCTCGCAGCTCAAGAGCCGCGCCTACCCTCATCCGCTCGCCCCCGGCGACCTGCTGCTGACGGCCGACACGGTCGTCCTGCTCGACGGCGAGATCCTCGGCAAGCCCCGCGACCGCGAAGATGCGATCCGGATGCTGCAACGCCTCTCGGGGCGCAGCCACACGGTCGTAACGGGCGTGACACTCCGCTCGGCCGACCGCCGGCGCAGCTTCTCGGTGCGCAGCCGGGTCCGGTTCCGTGCGCTCCGCGACGAGGAGATCCGCTACTACGTCGATACCTTCCGGCCGCTGGACAAGGCCGGCAGCTACGGCATCCAGGAATGGATCGGCTACGCGGCCATCGAACGGATCAGCGGCTCGTTCTTCAACGTGATGGGTCTCCCGATCCAGCGCGTCTATACCGAACTCGAAAAATTCATCGGCTGAGCCGACACTCCTGCGGCGGCCGCAGGAACCGATGCACGAAAACACACGAACAAACCAATAGAAAAACTATGAAAAGACTCTCACTGATCGTCCTGCTGGCTTTCGCCTCCTGGCTCCCCGCCGCAGCCGACGAGGGCATGTGGCTTCCGAGCCTCATCGCCCAGCGCATCGACGACATGCGCGCCAAAGGTTTTCAGCTCACGGCCGAAGACATCTACAGCATCAACCGCGCCTCGCTCAAGGATGCCGTCGTGCTCTTCGACGACGGCTGCACCGGCGAACTGGTCTCGGCCGAAGGACTGCTCATCACCAACCACCACTGCGGCTACGATGCCATCCAGCGCCTCTCGTCGCTGGAGCACGACTACCTGACCGACGGATTCTGGGCCGCCACGCGCGCAGACGAGCTTCCGAGCGACGGACTCAACGTCAAGTTCCTCAAACGTATGGAGGACATTACCGACCGGCTGGCTGCGGGCGAGAGCCGCGAGCGGATCATCGAGCAGGCCGCCGAAGAGGGCCGCTACAAGGCCTCGATCGAGCAGATGTACTACGGCAACCAGCAGTTCCTGTTCGTCTATGAGCAGTTCGACGACGTGCGTCTGGTGGGCACACCCCCCTCGTCGATCGGCAAGTTCGGCGGCGACACGGACAACTGGGTCTGGCCCCGCCACACGGGCGACTTCTCGATCTTCCGCATCTATGCCGACAAGGAGAACAGACCCGCCGCCTACTCGCCCGAGAACGTACCCTACCGCCCGGCGCAGCACTTCAAGATCTCGACCCGCGGCATTGCCGAGGGCGACTTCACGATGATCTACGGCTTCCCGGGCAACACCCAGGAATACATCATCTCCGACGCGGTCGATTACATCGTCCGCCGCTCCGACCCCGCAAAGATCCGCATCCGCACCGAGCGGCTCGACCGCATCGCCCGGGCTCAGGAGCAGGATCCCGCCATGCGCATCATGTACGCCTCGATCCACGCGGGCATCGCCAACGCCTGGAAGAAATGGCAGGGCGAGGCGCTCGGCCTGGAGCGCAAGCACACCCTGGAGACCAAGCGCGCCTACGAGGAGGCCTTCGAGCAGTGGGCCGCCGACCGTCCCGAGTACCGCGACGTGGTGCGCGACCTGAAGGCCGAGTACGCCCGCATCGCCGATGCCTACTTCGCCCTGGAGCTGATGAACGAGACGGTCCGCGCCGGCGAACTGAACCGCGTGTACCGCCGCTCCGATTTCGGCGAACGGCTCTATCCGCAGGTGGCGGCGCTCAACCGCGACCTCTTCCGCATCCTCTACCGCGAATACTACGACAACTGCCCCGGGCAGTACATGATCCCCCGCTTCGCTGCCGAAGTCGAGCGCCTGGGATCGCCCGAGGCCTACGCCGACCTGATGTTCGAAGCGACCCACCGCGAGGACGACGCGACGCAGGCTCCCGAGCTGGAGGCGCTGCGGGCCGACGTGAAGCGCACGGTGGAGCGGATCCTCGGCGTACTGGGCCGCTGCTCGACCCGCAACCTGAACAGCGAGCGGCTCAACGAACTCTACACCGTCTATATCCGGGGACTGCGCGAATGGGACCGCGAGCGGGCATTCTATCCCGATGCCAACCTCACGCTGCGCGTGGCATACGGCAAGGTGGCCGGCTACCATTACGCCGACGGCATCTATCACAAGCCCGTCACCACCATCGAGGGCATCCTGGCCAAAGACAACCCCGAGATCTACGATTACGACATTCCGCAGACCCTGCGCCGCATCATCGCCGAGAAAGACTACGGACGCTGGGGCGTGGAGATCGACGGCCGCACGACGGTGCCGGTCTGCTTCCTGGCCGACAACCACACCACGGGCGGCAATTCGGGTTCGCCGGTGCTCAACGCACGGGGCGAGCTGATCGGAGTGAACTTCGACCGCACGTGGCTCTCGACGATGAGCGACGTGGCCTTCGACCCCGCCTTCTGCCGCAACATAGCGCTCGACATACGCTACGTGCTCTTCGTGATCGACCGCATCGGCGATGCCTCCTACCTCTTCGACGAGATGGAGTTCGCGCGGTAGCATCGCAGCACGAGGCATGAAAAAAGCGGATCGGGAATCTTCCCGATCCGCTTTTTTGTTGCGCCGCACGGTTCCGGTCCCGAAAGCGTGTCGAAAACCGGCCGCCGCCCTACTTCTTCTTGAAACAGTCCTCGGCCCGCAGCTGCACCTTGGGCGAGGGAGCGTAGATGCCGAAGACCATCTTGTACTCCGGCTCCATCGTCGTCACATCGACGCTCGACCCGATCGTCCCGATCTTCTGGTTGCGCGCCACGCTGGCATCGCGCGCCACGCACACCGAATTGAGGTTGGCATAGGAGGAGATATACTCGCCGTGCGCCACGTAAACGTCGTATTTGTTGGTAATGCGGTTGCGCTTTATATCGACCACCTTGCCCTCGTAGATCGAAATGATGTCGGCCCCCTTCGGACCCGAGACCTCGGCCATGTTGCCCTTGTAGCGCTTCACACGGCCCCCCACGACGGGCAGCCGCAGGTTCGAGGTCTTCGCCGAGAACGAAGCGCCGGTCTTGTTGCCGCGGGAGAGCTTGCGCAGCTCGTCGATCGCCACGTTGAGTTTCTGCTCCTGGGCGATCTTCTGCTTCAGGGTGGCCTTCTCCTTGGCCGACAACTGCCGGATGTTGCTCCGCGCCGCCTGTACGTCCTGCTGCAGGCGGCTGCGCTGGGTCGTCAGACTCCGCTGCACCGAATCGAGCGCCCGCTGCCGCCGGTCGAGCCGGTCGCGCTGCACGGCCACCTCGCTCGCCAGGGAGTCGATGCGCGCCATCTCGCGCTCCCGCACGGCGGCCGCTTCGCGCAGGTTGGCGATGCGGCGGGCCATCTGCCGGAAATCCGACGACGAAAAGAGGTAGGTCAGGTAGTTGTTGTGGCGGTAGTTCCGGTAGGCCTCGCGCACCATCTCGGCGTAACGCTGCCTGTGCCTGTCGAGCGAGGCGGAGAGGCTTCGCGCCGCACTGTCGGCCCGCCCCACCTCCTCTTCGAGGGTGCGGGCATCGCGCCGGGTCTCGTCGAGCAGCTGATTCCGGGAGTCGATCTGGCGCGCCAGACGACGTACCTGCTCCTCGGCCGAGGCGCGTCCCTTCTTGAGTTTCGAAATCTCCTGCTCCTCGCGGGCGATCTGCTTCTCCAGGTCGGCGATCAGCCGCTTCTGGGCCGCGATCTTCGAGTCGGTGCTCTGTCCCGCAGCCAGTTGTACGGAGCAGCAGAGGAGTAGGAACAACAGGTATTTTCTCATGATCTTCAAGGATTCTCTTTAAGCCGCCGGATGCGCTCCACGAGCACCTCCGGCTCGTCGTATCCCCCTTCGAGGGCCTTGCGCCAATAGGTCTCGGCCATGAACTTCTCGCCCAGGGCGGCCAGCACCTCTCCGTAATGGAAGTAAAGTTCCGGGCTTTCGTCCCGGTCGAAGGCGATCGCCTGGCGCATCGTGCGGCGCGCCTCCTCCAGCCGTCCGAGCCGGAAGAGCACCCAGCCGTAGGTGTCGAGGTAGGTGGCGTTGTTGTCGGTCAGCTCCACCGCACGGCGGGCCATCGCGAGCGCCCGCTCCAGCTCCTGTCTGTCGTCGCTCTTCTCGCCCAGAAAATAGGCGTAGTTGTTGAGCACCGGGGCGTGGTCGTAGCGGGCCGCGAGCGAGCGGTCGTAAGCCGCGAAACACTTGCGGCGCAGCGATGCCGCCCGTCCGGCACGGCGGGCCTCGGTCTCCATCTGGTGGTAGGCATCGCCGATGTGTCCCCACACCGCGCCGCGCAACGAATCGGTCGTCGTCCGGCGCAGTGCCCGGCGGTAGCTCGCGATCGCCTGCCGAAGCTGTCCGGCATAGGCCTCGGCATGCCCCCGGCTGAGGTGGAAGGCCGGTTCGTCGGGAAACGCCCGCACCGCCAGATCGACATACCGATAGACCGAATCGAGCCGCTTGAGGTAGCTCTCCATGTCGATCACGCTGCGATAATACTCCTTCTGCGCAGGGACATCGCCCAGATGATGTTTGTAGTAGGCAAGCGCCTGCTCCAGCTCGCCGGCGCGAAGCAGGTGCGTGGCGTAGCATTCAACCACCTGCGGATCGTCGGGGTAACGGATCGAGAGCAGCGTGACCAGGCTGTTGAGCTGGAAAAAGTTGTCCCGGTAGAAGCGGCTGTCGAGCGTCAGCTGACGGAAGATCCGCAGCTTCTCCCCGAGAGGCAGCTCCTCCGAGTCGAACAGCCGGCGGGAGACCTCCAGATAATCCGCCGACCGGTTGCGGCGGTTGTAGAACTCGGCCAGCGATGCCAGCACCGGCACGCTCGTCGAATCCATCGCGAGCGCCCGACGGTAGGCCGCCAGCGCCAGCGAGTCGTGCCCGGTCTGGCCGCAGAGTTCGGCCAGCACCAGATGGTTCACGATTTCGTAGGGTGCCTCCTCCACCGCCGCACGGGCCTCTCCGAGGGCGCGGTCGGTCTGCCCCGTGCCGAGCAGCAGCCGGCGCTTCATCTCCGAGAGCAGCGGGTTGCGGCCGAAGCGCATCTCGGCCGAGTCGAGCACGTCGATGGCCGAATAGGGCATCCCGGCCTGACCGTAGAGAATGGCCAAAATGCGGAAGTTATCGGGATCGGCAGGATCCAGGCGCGTGAGCCGCACGAACAGCTGCCGCGTGCGGTCGTAAACTCCCCGATCCAGCAACCGTTCGGCATAGAGCCGCACGTACCATTTGTTCATCGAGTCGAGGCGGTAGGCCCGCTCGGCCCAAACGAGGGCAGAATCCCCGCGCTCGGCGACCGACCCCAGGCGGAACCAGGCGGGGGCGTAGGCCGAATCGCTCGCCAGCGCCTCGCGGAAAAGTCCGCGCGCGGCGAGCGTGTCGCCCGCGACGAGCAGCCGCTTGAGCCCTTCGGTGTAGCGCTCGGCCGCACGCAGCGAATCGGGCCACTCCCCGTCGGGCGGGGAGGCGGCCTCCGTGCGCGGCAGCAGTCCCGTCGAAAAGAGCGCGCAGAGCAGCAGCAAAACCGATAAGCGTCTCATTCCTGAAATTCATGTGCGCCCTCCCGCGCTGGCGGCGGAACGTTCCGCCGCCCGGCCGGTGGGGAGGGGGGTTGTGCGTGGGGTTCAGCGCCGCCACGCACTGAAGGAGAAACCGCCCGGG